>CAXBNB010000432.1:0-4590 GCA_963976505.1 uncultured Reichenbachiellaceae bacterium | reverse complement strand
AGAAATAAGGGATGCTCTGGTTGAATTAGAATCCGAGGTTACCGCGTCGTTGACATTGATGAAGGAAAGTTCGACGCTTTTGACTGGGATCAAAAGCGAATTGACTGGCATCATTGATGTTATCGAATCTGGAAATATACAAGTGGCATCCATAACCAATAAGGATAACAACGCTGTTCAAACTTTTACAGATAGTGCCATGACTTACAACCTACCCTTGTCAATGAATACCAATGCTGTAATGTTTTCTATTGAAATAGCGGGGGTTTCTTACGACTTGGATGTAGAGTATGAGAAAGAGGAAGTTGTAGATGAAAAAAGAAGGATAAAAATATTGGTTTCTGATGTTACTATCATCAGCTATAGTGGCTTTGATTCTACGAGTTGTCAATCATTAAATTGTGAAAATGAAACACCGGTTAAGCTTTATTTTTAGTGTACTAGTTACCTGCACTTTGATGGGCTTTCAATTAAAAGCTCAGGATGTCGAAGTGGATACTTTGGTTCGTGAAAACAATCAAGAGTCAGTTGAAGATTTGTTGAAAGTAAAAACTTTCTATCCTTTGATCAGAGATGTAAGTGCCATACTGGATTATGGAAAAATATTTGGCTATTTAAGTGGAGTAGAGAAGAAAAATGAAATTGGTGTACAGATAGGTTTCAAAAAGAACCTTTTGTTAATAGCAGAGGCTGGATATAGTATTTTGAATCCAAACGATTCGTATGTCAATGCCGACTATCAGGTAAGAGGAAAATACATGCGTTTGGGTGTTGGGATCAATAAGGCCATTACAGCAGAAAACAACCTTACATTATCGTTGCGGTATGCCATGTCGGAATTTGAAGATCAGGGAACCATTAATGTCACCAGTTCTTCAGGCTTATTTGAACCTTACGATCAGTCTTTTTCCAGAAAATCTCTTTCTGCTTCTTGGTATGAACTGGTATTGGGGTCAGAGAAGAAAATCAATACCAAACTCCGTTTAGGCTTCTATTTGAGAGTAAGAGTGATGAATAGATACGATGAGCAAGAGCCTTACGATGTATTTACCATACCAGGCTATGGCCGTACTTTTGATAATTCTGTGCCTGCTGTCAATCTATACCTTAGGTATATTTTGGGTGGTGCAAAAGGGCCAAATTAATTCCAGATCAGAACCCTTCTCGAAAACTCTATACCTGGTCCTGTGACTTGAATGAGATAAATGCCATTCTCTACATTAAGGTTGTTGATTTGGTAAGTCTGATTGAGTGTATTGGGATAAGACATGGTATTCACCACTTTCCCCATAAGGTCTAAAATCCGCACATCAAGGTCTGATTTTGTTGTTAAATCAAACTTTAAGTTTAGGGTAGATTTGGCAGGAGAAGGATAGATTCTGAGGTTCTCATTTTCAATGTTCAAGAGGTTGGGTACTGCCGATGTGAAAAACGCTATGTCATCAAGGTAAAGGTTGTTTCCATTTTGATTGTCAACAACAAATGCTACCCTTACCTGATTCCAATCGGCGTAATCAGAGAGGTCGATGGTTTCTGTTTTCCAGTCCTTTGCTTCTGTAGGCGTCCATTCTTCCGATTGCTGGGTGACTGCCAAGTCAGCTCCTTTTTTATCGTAAACGACATGTTCATAACTTCTACCACAATTCAATGAAACCAACACTTTCAATCTGTCATTCCTTCCTTGTACATTGGCATAAGATACTTTAAATGCCACTGAGGCTTCATTGCTTGCACTCAAATCCAGTGACGGACTTACCAGCCAGTTCTCTATGCCAATTTCAGGAATGTTGTAGCCATCAACTTTCACAGCCATATTGGAAGTATTGTCTGAAGGAACTTCAACGACATTCCAATTGTGAGCTTGGTCTTGTCTGATAAAATTCCAGGATTCAACGTAGATAGGATCTTCAAAAGATTCTATGATTGGATTGGTAGCGCTTGCCGTGTTTACTGTAAAATTCACACTATAGCTGTTGTTAGCTGTGTTTTGATCTGTAATACCATTGGGTTTTGATACATTGAAAGATACTTCATGTTTTCCATCTGCAATGTTCTGAATACTGGGTTTTATGGTATAGGATTTACCCGGCAATAAACTCAACTCATCTATAAACAAGGTTTGCATAGCTCCATCTAGCACATACTCGAGTGTAAATTCATTGATGGTTTTTACTCCAAAATTTTTAACTTCAATGGAAGGAAAAATGTCCTTTGCGCAAGTAACAGCAGGGATCTGGTCAACACTTTTCAAGACTAAATCATAATCAAGTTTGTTTTCTGAGGTAATAGAAAAGTCGTCAACATACAGGTTGTTGCCCCCACCATTGTGTCCTATAAAAGCGATGACAACATTTTCATTCCCAACAAATTCGGTAATGTTGATGTCCAATTCCTCCCAATCACCTGTTCCTTCTGGAACAAATGCTTCCGAACTGATAGATGTAGTACTCAGAGATGGGCTGAATTTTTGAAATACATAATTTTGTTCTGGAAAGGTATTGCCACAATCGGTAGAAATGGCAATGGTAAATACATCTGTAATGTTTCCAGGAACCGCAGCATAAGCATACTTAAGGGTAATATCAGCAGATGGCAAGGACGACAGGTCAAATACTGGGCTCATCAAAAAGTCAGTTGCTCCATATTGCTCAGAAGTGCTTTCAAAATAGGAGAGTACCATGCCTGTATTCTCAATCACATCATAAGGCGCTTGCTCTTGAGACCAGCTAGATTGGCCACCAGAAGAGTTTTGAATGTTCCATTGACTGATAGAATTTTCAAAATCTTCAACGAATGGAATTTGTTCCTCTTCAGAGAAGCTTACGTTGACTTGCTGCGTGTCATTTTCATTGTTTGCGTCAGTACTGCCATTTGTTTCTGTAATTTCAAATCGATAAGTACAGGTGCCAGATTGAGCTATTCCAACTTCAGAAAAAGAGACCAGTGAGGTTGAAAGCTCGGAGACTATGGTATTTTTCTTGACTTCTTCTACAAACACATCGTCAATATACAATTCAATTTTAAAACGCTCAATCGTATTCAATCCATAATTGCGTACTTCTATTTGAGGGATAATGGAGGAGCTGCAATCACCAGATAGGGGGGATAGGATTTGTTTGATGCCCAAATCATTGGCCACTGTGATTGGTTCTTGCAATGCTTTGGAGGTGATCAGGCTTTTCCTTCGAGGACTATTTTCTAGTATCGTTCTCATCCGTTGACGCTGACAAGTGGTGAAAATATTCATACATACGTCATCTGTGAAGTCAAGGAAATTTTGAAACATATCTACAGAACTACATGTCTCGACACTTCCTTCTGAAGGACACCCTTCTGTACTTCCTGATTTATTGGGCGTATCATCACAATAATCATCGCTGCTACAGCCTCCTTCACCCCAGATATGTCTCAACCCCAGAAAATGACCAATTTCATGGGTGGTGGTTCTGCCTTTGGAAAAAGCCACGGCATTGTAGCCTGTTCCCATGTATTGGTAATCAACAACAATACCATCTGTCAAACGGCTGATGCTTTGATCTACATCCATACCTTCTAAATTAGAAGTAGGAAATTGTGCGTATCCGAGTAGGTTTCCAGAAATGGTGCTGACCCACAAATTCAAATAATCTTCTGCAGGCCAGTAACTCTGGGTTTTGAGTTCTCTGTCCGTATTAAAGGAGTATGAAGTGAATTGGCTTCTTTTTCTCACAATTCCATCGGTTGGTAGTCCTTCAGGGTCTCTTTTTGCCAGTACAAACTCAATATTGATATCTGCTGCAACAGGTAGAAACTCAGAAGGGGTACTGGATGCATCGGCATTAAGTCTCCTGAAATCTTCATTCAAAGTCTCTATTTGAGATATGATTTGTTCATCTGGGATGTTGCTGCGGCTGCCAAGAGCTTCTCCTTGATGAATGACATGTACCACTATCGGAATGGTGTACACGGTTTCATCATTGCTTTTGGTAAAAAAGTTGGAGATCTTCTTTTGTGAAATTCTTTTGTGAAGCCAGTCTTCAAATCTGCCGTCATTTTCCGGCAAGCTCAATCGTTGTTGTAATATCTGTTGGTATTGATCAGTGCCACATTTTTCCTGACCGTATGTCAGAACCTGGACTAAGTAGAATGATATAAAAAGGAATAAGTAGCGCAATGATCAGACCCAATAAGAATTAAACAATTTCAAGATATCTTTCACTAACGAAGATAATCTTGAAATCATTATACCCCTAGGTTATCGAGTAGTTTAAATGTATTTACGGGACATTTATGGCATTTATCCCTTTGATCTCTGGAGCAACTCTTTTGACAGCTTCTTCTATGCCAGCTTTCATGGTCATAGGAGACATGGGACAAGAGCCACATGCGCCAAGTAATTCCACTTGAACGATATGATCCTCATCGATTTCGATCAGTCTCACATCTCCTCCATCTGTGACCAAGTAAGGTCTGATGTTGTCGAGAGCTTCTTCTACTCGGGATAGTAAATCCTGTTTTGTATCTGTTTCCATTGTATATATTAAAGACCTTATTTGGTCTTATTGATTCATCTGAACGATTTTTGTTTTGTCTTTAGAAGCATTTCTAATG
>CAXBNB010000431.1:0-4593 GCA_963976505.1 uncultured Reichenbachiellaceae bacterium | reverse complement strand
TATGAACCATCATAACTATTGATAATACCGATACCATCTGTATCAACAACATCTTCCCTCTCCAAGTTCTCATCGAAGACATAATGATCCGTATCAATTAGCTTTTCTCCATTTTCATCCAACTCATCTGGATCTGTCTCTTGAGGAGCCTCAATAATCTCTATTATAGTTTGTTCTTCCCTCCTTTTTCTCAAAAACTCAATCTGGCCCAGCTGATTGCGAAGTGTTTGTGGCGAAAATGAGTTCTTGTCCAGCAAAAAGCTTCTGGTATGAAAAAGTCTCTTTTTGCCTTGATAAAGCATTAAATAAGTAATGTCGTTTGATTTTGGATCAATGTCATAATCAAGAATGCTACTACTGAAATTGGATACCTGGTAGTTGATTTGATTTCTTAAATCATACCTATACAAATTTGCTATCCCTTTTTGATCGCTCAGAAAATATATGGTGTTGGCATCAAGTGCCATTGGCTTAGAATCATTACTTAGTGTATTTGTGAGCCTTTTTACCACCCCTTTTGTCGTGTCCAGATCAAATACAAACAAATTAAAAATGTTTTTGACCTGCTTGATGTTCGTCATTTTGTTGTCAAGAGAATCTGTAGGTCGATTGGAACTAAACACAATCGCATCTGTGTCTGGCACAAAGCTAGGATCAAAATCATCCCATTGATCTCTTGTCAACCTTTTGATCGCATTTCTAGACATGCTGATTAGGTACAAGTCATTTTGACCTTCTACATCTGCACTAATGATCGCAAGCTTACCATTCCTATGAAAACTTATAGATTTGATTTGATTGAATTTCTGCAACGATTTCCGTTGCTTTTGCTTGGTTTCAAGATCATAGGTCAACAGGAAATTGAAGCCATACCAATTTTGCACCATGCCAATTTTTGTATCGCTAATCCAATCCACAAGCGGCAAGTCAAGGTCTACCTTTTGGTTGATTACATTGTTGCCAGTGGTCAAGATTTTTTCCTCATTACCGGTTTCAAGGTTTTGAATTTTGAGTTTGTACCTGCCGTTCAGATTTTCAGAGTAAACCACCCTCTTTCCGTCAGGGCTAAATTTTATGTTTTTGAAGTTGACTTTTTTTCTGCCTTCTCCATTGATAATTTCGGACTCACTAGGTGTGATATAACCATTGGCCACCATGTCATTTGATTTGCTATAGTAGGCTATCCACTCACTCATAAACTGATTGAACGGAACTCCTAATGTGCTAGCAATACTATTTTCGACATTGCGAATGATCCTAGTAAGGTTAAGGATATTGGAGATATTGCTTTTTCCATACTTTAGCGCAATAAAATTCCACATAGACTGGCCAATCAAAACCGCCTTTTCTCCTTCAAGGTTTTTTATTTTGCTTAGTTTTCTGTCTTTAGAGTTATTAAAATAATCACGGATGTAATCATCCATTTCTACATTCCAGCCATGTGCTATATAGTTGGAAGCTCCGTCTACGAACCATTCAGGAAGGTTGAGTAGGTATGCACTTTGAACCATTTCAGCCAAGCTCCCACCAAACATCATATCTTCTATGAGCATTTTGGCCATTTGATAATGGAGTTCTTCTTTAAAAGCCGATACACTTCCTGGATAGGCAATCTCAACCTGCAACTTCACAAAGTTAGTTTGACCAGCAATTGTGAAAGTGGCTCCATCTACGCCAATATTGCTTTGAAGCAAATCTGATGGGGAGTTGTATAAGAATATTTTTGACTTAGCGTATGGCGCATAACCAAGGATATCAGTCAAATTATCATATTCCTTTTCTAAATATTCTAATGTAAGCTTGGCATACTCCTGACCATTGTTATAATAATGGATATCAAAATTGTCAGTGCTGTAGTAAAACCAATCCAATTTTTTAAACTGTAAGCGGTTTTGTCCAAAAGACTTCCTGTGCTCCTGAGCTATGGTCGTCAATCCTGAAAAAACGAATACCAGGAGAAAAAACACCCACTTCAAATTCCAATTATTCAACTTCAATATTTTCAATTTGGTATTGCTTATTATAGTTAACTCTAAGTCCGATGCTACAAAAATCTAAGATAAAGAAAAATAGCGATAAACATCAACCTCAGCATCCAACTCACTTCCATTTTCAAGATAATCAACAAATCTTTTGGCATAAAACGGAATAAGTGAAACGCCCTTGGATCCAAATCCATTGAATACACCAATCTGCTTATTTTCTGGATGCAGTCCAATAAACGGCCTTCTGTCCTTGGTCGCAGGTCTTATGCCTGCATCTGCACCTACTATTTTATAATCTCCCTTGTATAACTTTTTTAGTTTCTCTTTTATTTCGTTTTCTCCTTCTTGTGATAGCTGACTATTTAGATCACGCCAGTTGTAGGTAGCACCAATCCGGCAATGTGCTTCACCTGCCGGCAATATAAATAATCCTCTATTCAAGATCGTATCAATATTATTTGAAACAGCTACCCTTAAAATCTCACCCTTAACAGGTCTAAAAGGAAGCCAGTCAAACCATGTATTGCTCAACTGATTAAATCCATTGCTAAAAATCAATTTTTTAAACTCTAGACCTTCGTATCTATAAAAACCATCTTCCTTTTCTAGCAAGTGATCCTTAAACATTGACTCTTGGTAGTTTCCCCTATCCATCAGGAATTTTTTATTGGCATTGATAAGTGTCTTCGTATCAACGAATCCCGCATTTTTCAATAACAGCCCTCCATGCTCATCATGTAGGTCATATTCTTTTCTTGAAGCTGTAAATATTTGCTCAACATAGGAGGCATATTCGCTGGTTGCTACTTTTCCTTGCCATTCATTTTGTTCTTCAATGGAAATAAATGGTCGATAAATTCCAATCTTATGCAAGAATTTGGAATTTATTCGTTGCTCCAAATCAGAATAAAAAGGTTCTATCACAGGAAATATTTTGTCCGCATTCCATGTCTTTACCATTTTCCTGCCGGTGATCGGATTGTAGAGTCCAGCTGCCACCATAGATGCAGAATCTATAGTAGAACTGTTAAGCACCATTACAGTTTTTTTTGCTTTCAGTAATTCCTGTGACAAAACCGCTCCGGCCAGCCCATGTCCAACAATGAGGTAATCAATCAAAATATTTTTATTATAAAGTAGTTAACTAACTAAACAGACTCAACTTTCCACTTGGTGGAGTCAACAATCAAAAGTTTTTATACCCGTTTTATCTTACCCGGTCACATAAATTTGCAATTGACTGATAAACATACAAATTTGCATTCTTAGATATTGAATATGATTCAAATAAAAAAATTTGTTTTCAATCCATTTTCGGAAAACACCTATGTGGTATATGATGAGACCCTAGAGGCTATTGTCATAGATCCGGGATGTTATGAAAGAGAAGAACAGGAAGAGTTATCCGAATTTATCGAAAAACAAAACCTCAAAGTAGTACAGTTACTCAATACACACTGTCACATCGATCACGTGTTGGGCAATCAATACATCAAGGACAGGTACGGTGTGGAGTTACACATCCATGCCAAAGATGAAGAAACACTTTTAGCGGTAAAAGTTTACGCTCCTGCCTATGGATTTAGTCAGTACAACGAAGCAACCTTGGATGGTTTTTTCGAAGAAGGAGATACAATCCGATTTGGAAAGTCAAGTTTTGAGGTGATTTTTGTTCCTGGACATGCTCCAGGCCATGTTGCCTTCGTCAACAAAGAGCAGAAGGTATGTATAGGTGGTGACGTGCTATTTGACGGCAGTATCGGACGAACCGATTTACCTGGTGGAAATTCCGAAGTGCTCATCAACAGCATCCATGAAAAAATGTTCGTATTGGATGATGATATGGTGGTTTATACCGGCCATGGGGGTGAGACTACCATTGGAAAAGAAAAAACCTCAAATCCTTTTTGTGCCATTAAAAAGTAAAAATTGGATAGGTTACGGGTATATTTGGAACAATTAATGAATAGAAAATATTTAACGACCTGATAGATATATAGATGAGCGGAAAGGGGTATATACCAAATATTTTTACCAGTGCTAACCTGACAATAGGTTGCTTAGCAATTATTGAAATATTTGAAGGCAAGCTGGAATATGTACCTTATTATATTTGGATAGCAGGAGTGGTTGATTTTCTAGATGGGTTTTCTGCCAGACTTACCGATAGTGCTTCGTCCATTGGAAAGGATTTAGACTCACTCGCTGATTTGGTATCCTTTGGAATTGTCCCTTCCTTGCTTGTATATTCAATGCTCAAGCAATATTCTGATCACCCTTTACTGCCCTATATTTCACTTTTTATAGCTGTATTTTCGGCATTGCGTTTGGCCAAATTCAACAATGACGAAAGGCAATCATCAGTTTTTTATGGGTTGAATACTCCTGCTAATGCTTTGTTTTTTACTTCTATTCCCTTACTAATAAGCGAAGGAAAGTTTTTGCCACTTTTACAGAATGTCACCTTTCTATCCATAATTACTATACTATTCTCACTGTTGCTGGTTTCAGAAATAAAATTTATGGCATTTAAGTTTAAGAAATTTAAATGGAAGGGAAATGAAATCAAATTTCTATTTTTATTCACATCTCTTGGCCTTTTAGTTAC
>CAXBNB010000430.1:0-4605 GCA_963976505.1 uncultured Reichenbachiellaceae bacterium | reverse complement strand
CGCAGTGATGCAGTGGCCAAGGAAGTGCTAGACATTCCCACACCTGCCCCAGTAACACCTGCTGCTGCATTTGCTGGTGAATATGACATTGAACTATCAGGAGGAAATGACGATCAATATGAATTTGTTTTCGAAAATGGAATCTTGACTATTGATAATGTTACGGGGATTGAAGACAATATCTTACAAGGTGTTCAAATGTATCCAATACCATTTGTCAAAACATTCCAGATTGTACTGCCACAAGAAGCTGAAGGGGTGTACAACCTTTCTATCAATGGTTTGGATGGTAGGCAAATCCTTAACAGGCAATTGAGCAGTTTACAGTCCACACATGAAATTCACGGACTTGAAAAAGTTTCTAAAGGGATATACATCGTACAATTGGCTCAAAATGGAACTGTAAAAACATATAAAATAGTAAAGAAAGCCTCGAATTAAACCGAAAGTATTTTAAGCTTCTACCAGCTCTCAAATGGATTGGCCAGGTAACTATTTTTTGTTCATCGACATTGCCCCAGGCATCTGACATTCTAGAATTGATGAGGTCCATTGGTTCTGAATGATGGTCATTTTTGAAATTTTTAACAGCAGACCAAGTGTTCAAATAAGCCAAATAGTCTTGCATGTTATAATTGATTTTAATTTCAAAAGAAGGGGTTTCTATTTCGTCAAAAGGAATAGAAATCCCTGTGTATTTGTCTTCAACAAAACTTCTCTCCTTAGGCCAATACTTCCCTACTACATCACGATAAAAGTAATTGGTGATTGCGTCCACTTCAGGAGAAATGGTGGCCAAAGTATATGTCCAAAAAGCCAGGATGCCATTTGGTTTCAATACCCTTTTGACTTCTTTAAAAAACAAATCAAAATCAAACCAATGAATGGCCTGAGCTACTGTTACCAAATCCAAACTATTAGCTGAAGCAGGGCAATTTTCAGCCTTAGACACATGGTATTCTATTCGATCGTGTGCTACAGCATCTTTTATTTGATTGGCACTGGGATCTGTCGCCAAGACATGATCAAAATAATCGACAAGTTTCAGGGCACATTGTCCATTGCCGGTACCAGCATCCCAAGCGTGTTGGTGAGTGTTGCACAGTCCAGAAAGGTATTGGTACAGCTCCACCGGATAGACAGGGCGGTATTTTTGATAATTGGAAGAATGGCCTGAAAAATGATCTTTGAAGGTTTCCATTTGTTGGACTTTTCTTAATCAAACTTAATCGCTGCAATGGGCTTGATCCTTGAAACCACCAAAGTAGGGATACCCAGCGCCAAGCTCACCACAAGAAAAGTAAGTAGATTTAAAGTAATAAGCATGGTAAAATCCCAATGTATCGGCACGAAGTACATATAATAATTTTCAGGATCAAGAGGGATTACCTTAAACTTATCTTGGATAAAAGCCACAGACAGAGCCACTACATTTCCCCAAAGCAAGCCTTTTGCAATCAGCAACATGCCATTGTAAATAAATATCTTTTTGATCTGCTTTCGAGGAGATCCTAAAGCCTGTAACACCCCTACCATATTTGTCCGTTCCATGATCAGGATCAACAATATGGAAATCATGTTGATGACACTTACCACCAGCAACAAACCCAGAAAAACTGCAACATTTTGATTTAGAAGATTGAGCCAATCAAACAGCTGGACATATTTGTCACTTATTTTATCCACAAACAGGTTCATGTCAATAATGTCAAAGAGGTCTTCTTCAGCCTCAGTCATTCTATCTGGATCTTTGATAAACACCTCATATCCTCCGACCAATGTATCTGCCCAATTGTTCATTCGTTGAACTAACCCAATGTCCCCAATGATCAGTTGTTTGTCAAATTCCTCCAAACCTGTTTCGTATATACCAGTTATGTGCAACTTTCTTGTTCTTGGCGGATTTTGAACAAATGAAATAAATACATCATCGTCCACATTGAGTCTCAGGGAACGAGAAATCTTCTTACTGATAATGACCTCCTGACTGTAAGTTGAATCCTTAAAACCGAACAGCCTTCCAGCAACTATATTTGGCCCGAACCTGGTAGTATCAAAGTCTCTACCTACACCTTTGAAAATCACACCTTGGACTTCTTCTTTGGTTTTGAGCAGTCCTGCCTTGTGCGCAAAAGTTTGAATATGATCTATGTAGTCAATGTCTTGATAAAAATGAGCAAAGTCCGAATTGGTACTTACAGCTTGCTCATCAACAGAGTTTCCAAAATTGTACTTGGTTACTTCCAAGTGACCTTTGAAATTAAATACCTTGTTTTTAATCGTCTCTTTAAAGCCACCCAGTATGAAAAATGCAAGAATCATGGCGGCCAAACTGACTGCAATACTCACCACAGCAATTTTGGAAATCACAGAGGAAAAAGACGACTGGCTGTCATTGGTTATTCTTCTGGATATGAAATAAGGTAGATTCAAATCAGTTTTGCGGTTTGTGTAAACTAAACTCCGTAAATTAATTTATACATTTGTTTATCTCTTTCAATAAGTGATATAAATTAGATTTTCTGTTCGTTCAAATGTCCAACAAAAATATATGTATAAATCTAACATCCAACATTTAATAATCTCCTTCTGTTTTGTGCTTATTACAGCATGTAATTCAGCACCTCAAAACAAAGAAGCTACAGCTGATAAAAAACAAGAAAGGATCGTTCTTGGAACCGAACGATTGGATCAATATTTACCTTTGTTAAAAGGTAAAAAGGTCGGGCTATTGGTGAATCATACTTCTGTGATTGGGCAGACACACCTGCTGGACACGCTGATTTCTTTGGATGTGGATGTAGCGAAAATATATGCTCCTGAGCATGGATTTAGAGGCAATGTCGATGCAGGTGAACACATCGGCAACTCCATTGACAGCAAAACAGGAGTGCCTTTGATTTCCGTCTATGGAGCTCATTTAAAGCCCACTCCAGAAGATTTAGAAAACGTTGATGTGGTCATATTTGACAGTCAGGATGTTGGTGCCAGGTTTTTTACTTATTTCAGTGCCATGCAATACATGATGGAAGCTTGCGCCGAAAATGGAGTAGAAATGATCATTTTCGACAGACCAAATCCCAACGGACACTATGTAGATGGGCCGATACTCGATATGGAAAATAAATCCTATGTAGGCATGAATCCTATCCCTATTGTTTTTGGACTCACTGCCGGAGAGTATGCTCAAATGATAGTTGGGGAAAAATGGATCAACGAAGCAGAATCACTTAACCTTAAAGTAATAAAAATGACAGGTTGGGACCACAATACACGTTATTCTTTGACGGTGAAACCATCTCCGAACTTACCAACCGATCAATCGATTGCACTGTATCCTTCTACCTGTCTTTTTGAAGGTACGATGGTGAGTGTTGGTAGAGGAACGCTCACTCCCTTTCAAATTATAGGAGTGCCAGACAGCACGATGGGAGATTATAGTTTCACTCCTAAAAGTATCGTTGGCATGGCTCAAAAGCCAAAATACCTAAATAAAAAATGCTATGGCTATGATTTATCCAATGTCAAAGTAAAGAATCAATTGGACTTGAGTTACGTGATAGAGTTTTATAACAAATCAAAAAACAAGGACAAATTCTTCAATGGTTACTTTGTTAAATTGGCAGGAACAGATCAACTCCAAAAGCAAATTGAAGCAGGAATATCTGAAAGTGAAATAAGAAAAAGCTGGGCAGAAGGATTGATTGCTTACAAAACAAAGAGAAAAAAATACTTGCTGTATGATGACTTTGAGTGAAAGCTCAATAAAAATCCTACGAATTGTAGTCATGTGCTGCGCCGAAAAGGTTAAACTAGCGTCATGATGATGTTGGTAGATTCATACTTCGTTTTTCATGACGTACTCACTTTCGGTTGCAGTCATTTCTGCGGAGGCAGAGATCTCATGAAGATATTTCAGTGCTTTTTGTGATCAGAGCCCTGTCTTCACAGGGGTGACGAGTACTTGAGATTTTGCACTTACTTTATAGTAGATTAGGGGATAAGTTACTTGTAGGTCACAAAACAACAAGAGAAAAAAGGCCTACCAACTTTCAGCAGTTCGGATTACTCTTACTCCTTTTAAAACATACCGAGACCAAGTCTCTACTTTTCATACATTACTTTCAAGTCTTCTTTGGAAGACTTTACAGAACAGTATGGATGGGCAAGCTCAAAGTCCCATACATGGTACAACAATTACTTTGTCAAGGCTCAGGCGAAAGGGTACGAATCGATGCTTTCCTACTACCAGAAAACGCAACCTTCGATTCGATGAACCGCGGTATACCTGACCGTCCGTCAGGCGGGCGAGACCCACTTGGCCTGTCCTGACGAAGGAAGGATCTGGTGGTGTGAGAGGCGCACCGTGGGCTTATGGCTCACGGCCGTCTACTCGATTAGCAAAAGTTTTACTTTATAGCTATTACGGCACTTGATGGTCCAGTCAATGACATTACGGATGTTTGTGTAAAACCGCATTCCTTTGCCCAACCATTAAAATCTGCTGCGGAAAAGTCGAACCCTTCGGGGGTTTCTATATTCATATTTAATGACATCATTAGACCAAAAACATTTTCACTTCTATTATCATCAATAATGTTTTCA
>CAXBNB010000429.1:0-4609 GCA_963976505.1 uncultured Reichenbachiellaceae bacterium | reverse complement strand
GATGACCACATCACCTCATTTTTTGAAGATGACCAAAGAAATATGTGGGTTTCGACCTATGGGGGTGGATTAAATAAACTCAATCGACAAACGGGAAAGTTTACGACTTATATTCCTCTAGCTGGAAATCCAAATAGCATTTCAGATTACAAGGTTTTGCACCTTTTTAAGGAGCCAAATGAAGATTATATATGGATCACTACATTGGGGGGTGGACTCAATAAATTTTACCCTAAACAAAACGAGTTTCAGCATTATACCACTGAAGATGGACTATCAAATAATAATACCTTTGGAATGTTGCGACATACTGACGGAACATACTGGATCAGTACAAATTATGGATTGACACATTTGGATCCAAAAACTGAAGAATTTCGAGTTTTTACCCCCGCTGATGGTACAGGCGGAGTTGATTTTAGTCTCTCTGCTTTCACGCAAGATGCTTCTGGTATATTTTATTTTGGAGGCAGCAAAGGAATTACCTACTTCGACCCAGATGAGGTAGTCCCTAGTCGAATTTTCCCAAATTTGATGATGAATCAGGTTTTAATTGATGAAACAATTATCAATGATTTCAGCCAATTGTCCTTGGATTACAACAAACAAATAGTTTTTGATTTTGCTGCAGTGAATCCTCCTAAAGTTCATGGCATATTATATGCTTACAAGCTGATCGGCCTTCAAGATAAATGGCATGAGCTAGGCAATCGAAGACACATTGAGTTTGCTACCTTGCGTCCAGGTCAGTATGTATTGCAAATTCGGTCAACCAATGGTAATGCTGAGTGGAATTCCGAGTATTTGTCGTTGCAATTTGAAGTAAAACCCCCTTGGTATATGCAGTGGTGGTTTAGGATAGGAACAATATTATTTATATTCTCTACAGGTATTGGCTATTACTTTCGGAAAATAGGAACGTTAAAAGAACAAAAAATTCAGCTTGAAACAAAAGTATCTGAGCGCACAGCTACGATCAATGAGAAAAACAAAGACCTTGAGAATGCCTATCAAAAGCAAAAGGAACTAGAAGGATTCAAAGAATCAATGGTTCATATGGTAGCTCATGATTTAAAAAATCCATTGGTTACTATTCTTACGTGTTCGTCTGGTACGGATAATTCAGAAAACATGGAGCAGATCAATGGTTCAGGAAAAAACATGTTGATGCTCATTGAAAACATGTTAGATATCCAGAAGCTTCAAGAAACGACTCTTGATCTGAATTTGAAACCTTTCAATTTTGCGGAACTCGTGGCACTGACCATGGACAATATGTCAATTGTCGCTCAGCATAAGCGGATACACTTGAATTATACCATCAACGCAAATATAGTTGTCATTGCGGATGAGGCGCTTATTGAAAGGGTGATCTCCAATTTGCTGTCAAACGCTATTAAATTCTCATCATCTGGTAAAGCCGTGTCAATTGATGCGACTATTGAGGGTGGCCAATTGAGGATTTGTGTATCAGATCAAGGCAAGGGAATTCCTAAAGAGGAGCAGGCCAATTTATTTGAAAAATACTACCAGCACGAAGCGAAATCTTTTGCAGGATCAAGGTCTTTCGGGCTAGGGCTGACATTTTGTAAATTGGTTTTAGATGCACATGGATCACTTATTGAAGTGATTTCCGAAGTTGGTAAGGGAAGTTCTTTTATCTTTTACCTGCCACTTTATGATCAAAATGGTGAAAGTATGATTGAAGAAAACAAGGTCTTTATAAATCCAGAGACTCCCAACGCATCATTTTTGGATAAAATGACCAAAGAAGATGTCTTGTTTTTGCACGACATCAAAGAAATTTTCACACTTGATCTATATGAAACGGGTGAATGGTATCAGTTGCTCGACAAACTAAATGATCGTGACTCTGCTTCTGTGAAAACTTTTTCTCAGGAACTTAAAGCGGCCATTGTACACTTTGATCAAGAGAGGTTAAATGAAATAAGGGAACAACTTGAAGTAAAAATCGAGACCACATCTCCATGAGTTTAAAAAATAGCACATACGCCGTATTGGCTGTTGATGACATGCCAGAAAACCTCAGCCTTATTGTTCAAGGCTTAAGAACTATAGGCATCAAGCAGAAGGTTTATACGGCTCCAAATGGAAAGATAGGACTGGACTTGGCCAATAGATACCTTCCTGATTTAATCATTACTGATTGGGAAATGCCTGAAATGGATGGGATAGAACTCACTGCAAAGTTGAAATCTGGGGAGAATACGCAAAACATTCCAGTTATCATGATGACCGCTGTGAGGTTGCAGTCGTCTGAACTTGCTTCGGCCTTCAAGGTTGGTGTCCACGATTTTATCCGAAAGCCTTTCGATCTGTTAGAATTTGGTGCAAGGATTCAAAACACCCTTGACCTGACAGCTATTGCAACAGAATTAAGGTCTTCAAATAAAAAATTGGACGATTTGAATACTGCAAAATCACGGTTTTTTGGAAATATTTCTCATGACCTGAAAACACCCATAGCGCTCATATTGGGTCAAACAGATTTGTTATTGGAAACACATGAAGACTACTTGCCGGAAGCGACCATATCCAAACTTAGAAAGATCAGAAAGTTTGGAACGAAGTTGAACCAGTTGTCTAATGAAATCAGAGAGCTCATTCGTCTTGAGGAGGGGCAATTGCCACTCAAGATGAAAATCATGCCTGTAGATCAAATTGTACAGGATGTAGTTGAATTATTCAAACCTCTTGTGGCGGATGAAATGCAAATTGTTTTGAAGTTGAAAATAGAGTCAACCGATAACTTTGTGTATTTGGATCCGCAACAATTCGAAAAAGTGTTGTACAACTTATTGTCTAATGCTATTGAATTTACTACTCGTGGTGGTCTAGTAGAAGTAGTGTTGGCTCAAAAAAATGGGTCAGTCATCATTTCAATAATTGATCAAGGTCCGGGAATACCAAAGGAAATTCTCCCTCAAATTTTTGATCGGTTTTATCAAGAGTCTACGACTTCTGACGATAGAGAAGGACTGGGAATAGGGTTAACCATTGCCAAAGAAATCATGTTATTGCATCATGGTAAAATTGAGGTGGAATCTCGAGAAAGTGGAACAGAGTTTATTCTTGTTCTACCAAAAGCAAATCAAAAACCTATAGATAATACCTATTCCTATGCCGTAAATAAGGATTTAAAACTAAAATTACACGAATCATTTCCAGATACTCCCGTCATAGAACCTCCATCCGGATCAAAGGAAGCCAATGTTTTGATCATAGATGACAACCCTGATGTTCGCGACATTATTAAAGAAACCTTGGCACCATCCTACAGAACAATTGAAGCGAAAAATGGCCTTGATGCCATTCAGAAACTGGGTCTTTATAAAATCGATTTGATTATTACTGACTTACTTATGCCGGTACTTGATGGGTTTGAATTACTGGACAAACTCAAGGAAATGACCGATTTTTCAACTATTCCTTGTTTGATTATATCGTCCAGGTTTGGGGTTGACGAACAGAAAAAAGCATTGAAGTATGGCGTAACTAATTTTATGCCTAAGAATTTTGATCAAGACGAACTTCGTCTTCGGGTACAGGCATTACTTCAGCAGCATAAACCTGAAACATTACCACAGGTATTCAAAAAATATGATCTTGAAAGTGCTACAAAAGAGTTGATTGAGACATTAGAAATATTGGTGAACAAGAACTTGGATAACTCTCGTTTTGGAGTCCATGACCTGGCATCAGAAATAGCCATTAGCGAACGAAAGCTGTATAAAATATTTAAGGAATCATTGGATGTTACACCACTGGAATTCATCAAGAAGATTCGATTTGCACACATCAAAAAAATGCTTGAATCGGGTCGTATCGTCAGCATCTCCGAGGCTTCCAAAGCAATAGGGATGTCAAATGTGTCGGTATTCAAGTCTCAGTATGAAAGACACTTTGGTTACCTTCCCAAAATCAATCGTAGGAATGAAATATGATTTTTTGCAGGTCTTACTCAACTTGAATATTGAGTGAGAAGCATTGAAAATGGATGGGATGGAACCACAGTAATCACAATACCGTTACTCCGGTTTCATTGAAACGACCACAGACAATTACTTTTTTTTCTCTTCTCCTTTCTTACCAAACTTTTTTTCAGCCTTTCTGCTTTTATTGATGCCCACACTGCTTACGGCACCACTCAGTAGGGCTTTGCCCCAATAGTGAAAAATGGCACGAGAGGGGTCTCTTTGTAGAAAAATATTACCCGGTCGTAAGAATATAAAATTTGGATTTCTACGTTTCACTACAAAGGTATTGGCAAAGAAAGTCTTGATGCCTTGATTGAGGCCTTTCAAGTCATTTGTCTCAGGGTTAAGAATCTGAACCCTCAAATTCTGATAGCGAAAGTTAAATTCACCTCTGGCATATTCATCATTGGCTTCTATGTTGAACGATATCCGTTCTGCACATCCATCTTTGATGTTGATGCCGGCCACTGGCCGTAGCATCTTATTCAAAGCAGCCAATGGCATCTGATCAATATGGCCACTGAAAGTAAATTTGTCCTTTGGATCATGCCTATCGAACATGTCGAACCTTGCATTGATTTGGAAATTGGCCGTATCCGCCAGTAGGCCTT
>CAXBNB010000428.1:0-4612 GCA_963976505.1 uncultured Reichenbachiellaceae bacterium | reverse complement strand
ACCATCCCAGGCATAGTCCGTGATGTTATTGCCAATTCTTATCGACCCCATTTCCTCTCTTAATATTTCCCTAACGACTCTCCCTGTTACTGTCATTATTTGAATTTTGATGTCGTCTGGGATATCATTACCGGTTAGAGTGAACACGAAACGGGTGCTTGACGAAAATGGATTAGGGTAGGGGTAGAAGTTGGTAATGGTTGACTCATTGATGACTTCAAAATTGATTTCGTAAGGTTCTGTTCCAGATTCATTTCCGGATTCATCACTGACTTGTACTTGTAAAGTGTACATGCCATTCACTAGGTTTTTTGGTGTGTAATCTATTTTGAAATCAGAGGTTTCGGTAGCGCTTTGCCATGTAACCGCAGGATTGCTGAATGCAACCCGTTCGAATCCACAACCGTCGCATGGTTTTTTTAGAAAAAAATTGAATCCTGTAGTATCTTCTTTGTACAAATATTGATTTTCATCCTTCATGGAAATCAATATGTTCGGGTTTGGAGATACAATGTCACCATCTAGAATAAAGATACCATCAAAGGACACTTCCAGTATAGGATTGGCTTGATCTGACTCTATTTCTATGAAGCTTGATAGGCGCATGTCGTTGTTGTTCAGGTGCACTTCAGACTGATCCGATTTGTTGATGTTGAGGGCGAGATCGTTTGTGCCGACTTTTCCGAGTGTTTTGATGTCGATTGAAAAGTTTACAGAATCATTCGGATTCAATGGTTTGAGCAACAAGGAATCGGGAAATGAAGTTGCAGAATTTCTATTGGTAACGACATAATTGACTTTGACCGAATCAGAAAAGTTCTTTTTAGACAAGTTCCAGAATGTAAAATTGGTGGTCATGGGTTCTCCTTCTTGTTTGGTAATTGGAGAGTCTAAACCTTCAGTATCTCTTTTGAGTAATATTCCTTCGGGCGATTGTTCGTATTCTACCAGCCATTTTTTCAGTTGAAGCGGGGAGAGGTCCGTTCTGTCTTCAAGGTTTAAATGTATCCTTAGGTTGGGATAGATGCTGGCGTCAACAGAAGTCAAATCTGTAGTAAAGCTTTGAATGTTATCGAACAAAGGGGTTTCATTGTTTTGTTGATCGATACCTACGATGCTAAAACTGAAATTGTCTCCTGAACCAGGATTGGTAAGGTCTAGATCATGAATAAATTGACTGTATGACAAAGCAGGCCCGATTTTTTCTGAAGTAAGTTTTCCTGAGAAAAAACTTCCCGAGATAGTAGTTGCCAGTTGAATTTCTTGTTGGCCTTTCGGTGTATTGGGTGTAAGGACTTATGTAGCTGTGCCTTGTGGTTCACCTTTTACACCAAAGAAGATCAAAGGTTCACCGTCCTCAAGATTATCGAGAGTGGACTGATTGATTCCCAATTCTGTTAGCTTGGCTTTTAAGTTAGCGGTCCAAGTGGAGTAGTTGAGGTTCCCCAATGAAAACACAAGCACATTGTCTTTGTTTTTGATGTTTTCTATTACCAGTTCGGGATTGACACTGCCAGCAAATTCACTTTCTGTAAAGTTGTAAATATTCTGAGGTATCTTTCCACATACCTGATTGTTGAGTACATCAGCAGTGCCATAATTGACTGGCTTATATGGATTGGTAGATTGAAAATCAAATGCAATGATATTTAAAGAATTGGTTCTACACCCGGGATCTGACGGAGCATTTGTATCAAAGAAATTAGTACCATCTAGGAGAAGTTGTGTGTCTTCATTAGTAGAAGTAGGATGATTGAGGCCAAAAGTATTGACCTCTAGGCTGGTATTGTTTTTAAGAAAATCCCAAATTCCATTGGTGACATCAAAAGTTAGCCCTGTTTTAGCAGTTTGATTCAATTGGTCATTGTCAGATTGATTCCAGCCTTCTCCACTGTTTTTTAGCACAAAAGAACTCAATACCCATTCGTCGGCCTCTGTGGGCAGGGGATTGGCAAATTTTGTTCTCCAATAAACCACAGTTGCGTTAGGGAAGGCTCCATTGCTTTCTAGGTCTATGGGCACTTTGGCCACAACATTTTCTGTAATTGATTGTTGGATCAGGAATGTGCTGTTGAACTTAGATGTGGTATCAATTTCCAATAAAAAATCACGATTTCCTGATAAGAGATCCGTAGACTGAAATATGAAATCTACAGTAGTATTATTGACAATGGAATAGTTTTGCGGTAAAATATTGAAAGTACTACCAGATGCCATAAATAGATCAAAACTTGCAGTATTGTTGGTTTCGTCCAGCTCATCAATAAGGTCACTTTCATCAAGTATTATTTGGAAAGTGTTGTTGCCTTCTACACCGGGTATTTGATTGTCAATTTTGAACCGAATGGTATCCTGACGCAATACCGGATCGTACAACTCTGGTCTATAAACCGTTTGAGATCCATTAGGTAGTGTTCTTTTGATTGAGACCAAAAGTGGGTTGGAGTCATATTTGCCATAATTTTTTATATCAATATCAACATAAAAGGAATCTACTTCTGACAGCAGTGGAGAGCCGTCGTAAGTTGCCGCTATGATATTGTCATTGACTACATCAAAATCTGGTTTGTCAGCTGCAAAAACTTTGACAGCAGGGTCTCCCTGCAATACAAATTGTTGGATTTGGGAGGCACTGAATGCACTCATTCCAAAATTGGATGCATACCTTCTGGACACCTCTTTTTTTATTTCTCCCTGTGATTTTGCGAAAAACTCTTCTTCAGTAAAAGCAATACTATAAAATAGATTGGTATAGTTTCTTAGGTTGTTAGAAAAAGCCAGACTGCTGTGAGCCATAAAACCCAGAGCTCCTAAATCAGGTGTAAGTATCCAATCTACCCCAAAAGACTCATTGACGCCAAAAAAATCACCGGCATTACAACCGTTTATAAGAAATATGGGGTATTTGCCTTTATTGTTGTATCCAAATTTTGGATCAGAAACGATACCCACCTCAATATCCGTAACACTGGCACCTGAATGACCAAAAAACGTGATCAACCCAATGCCTTCATTGATTTCTTTTGTAATGTTCAAAAACTCGACAGCAGCATTAGTTTTTTTACTAGTTTGAGAAACCAACCCGCCTAATAGTGGGCCTACTGCTGTTTTTTTGAATTCATTACCATACGACCGAAATCGTACCAGTTCTGATTCATTTTGTCCACCAGTCAAATGGATGATGTTTTTATGCCACAATTCGTTGTACACCAAACTCTCGGTTTCGATTACTTTGTTCAAATAGGCTTCTACCTCGTCGGGTGATTTGGCATTGATTCTACCTGTAGCAATGGCTTCTTCCAATGAAGTGCCGTCAAGCCCAGCGGAAAATGCTATGTCAGATCCTGGGTGACCGAATGTGGGTACGAAATTGGTTGCTTCTGCTGTTTCAGGATTTTTTCTGTAGTAATTAAAGCTGTTGTTCGTGGCACGACCAATTAAGAATAAATGTTTCGGTTGACCATTATTGAGCATAAAATCACAAAACTTCCTAATAGCAAGAGGAGATGACAATCCATAATTGAACTGATTGTAAACTTGATCGATATTGATCAGAAGTACGTCGAATGCTCCACCATCTGTGCTTTCCCGATAGTCTTGGTAGGCTTTTACAGGGTCAGGGTTTCCGGCAGTTGTATTATTTCTCAGGAGCTTGTTGGAAATTATTAGATAGTTATAGTCTGCCGGGCTCAGCTGTTGAAATGTTACTTGCTCAATCTTAGGTGGTGTTAAATTTTGAGCTTGTAAATAAAGTGTTCTGATTTGCCCTGTATTAGGAACTACAGCTGTCAATTCATTGAAAGTGGAGTTTGTTCTTATTTCAATGGGACTATTTGAGTCTGTAATGTCCCAAAGCTTGCTATTGGATGCCGGGTTTGTCATCCTTACAAAAGATTTTCCTCCTGCATTTTGATTGAGTTGCATCTTTTGATTGTCTTGATTTGCCAAATCAAAATCATGAGGGTAAACCAGTCTAATAAAAGAAAAAGCCATTCGGTCAGCAGCTCCATTTACGCCATTTACAGTTACTCTTACTGCCAATTCTCCAGCTCCAGAGATGTCACTCCATTCGATTTCACTAGTGAATAAATAGTTTTCGTCTTTATCAAAGCTTATCGGACCCAAACTTCGCAATGAACTTGTTGATGTTCCCACAAATATGTCAGCGCTGTGCGCATTGTTGTTTCCGCTAGCCAGTAACATTTGCAGCTGTGGTTTACTGCCAGTTTGGTAAGTATTCGTAATGTTTTGAAGGGTGTGGTTTAAGGATTGCCCCCGAGAGGCGTAAGTCCCAGTCCATCCTTCATAGTTGTCGTATTGACTCAATACGATCTCATTCGTGATGCCATAACTTTCACCTTCATGATAGCTTGTGGTAAATAGGTCTAGTACTGGCTGATTGTAATTTGTTTCTGCCGGCAGACCACCTACGTTGTTTTCAAAGAAGGAAGTCATTCTTTTGCCTGTTTCAGTAGATAATTTGTAAGTCAAAAAATAGGCAGAAGAGTCAGAAAATAAATTGTAGTAGGAGTGAGGTTGAGCCTCAGGGGTTACATACAACTGGGTATCTAAGGTACCATCGTTTCGTTTTCCATAAAACTCTATAAAGTCA
>CAXBNB010000427.1:0-4615 GCA_963976505.1 uncultured Reichenbachiellaceae bacterium | reverse complement strand
CGATTGAAAAACTAAAGAAACCAGTCAAGACTACTTTATATACTTATGAAGGAATACGTGATACCCTGATTTCTCCCTTTGATTCTGTCAGACACGACCTAGCCATGTTGCAGGCTGGCTTTATTGTAGTGAATCCCCACAATGGCCATGTCTTGGCTTGGGTAGGAGGTGCCGCTTATGAGCACACTCAATACGACCACATCATGGCACAAAGGCAGGTTGGTTCTGTGTTTAAACCCATAGTGTATGCACAAGCCATGATTGATGGCTACCAACCTTGTGATTTTATTTCTAATCAAAAAATAATCTATACCCAGTATGAAGATTGGTCTCCCAAGAATTCTAATGGAAACTATGAGGGAAAATATTCCTTACTAGGTGCACTAACCAATTCTGTGAATACAGTAAGTGTGAAACTGGCAATGGAGTCTGGTATAGAGTCAATAATAGACTTAGCGAGAAATATGGGAGTTGAGGGGCAGTTGCCTAATAGTCCATCGCTTGCTTTGGGTGCCGGAAATATTTCCTTGCAAAGCCTGATTTATGCTTACACAGCATTTGCCAATAATGGAAAAACTGTCAGTGCCAATTACATCACTAGTATTAAAACCAGAGAAGGCAATGAAATTTATTCTAAAGAGCCTTCGAGTAATCAAGTATTGCCAGTTGAAATCGCACAAAATATTACCAATATGCTCCAATCGGTGGTGGATAATGGGACCGCAAAAAGAATAAGGTATCAGTATGGAATAACGGGTAATGTGGCTGGCAAAACAGGCACAACACAGAACCATACAGACGGCTGGTTTGTGGGTTATACTCCCAAATGGCTAGGTGGAGTTTGGGTAGGGGCAGACAATCCAATGGTACACTTTAGTGGCATTAAAAATGGTCAAGGAGCTAATACTGCCTTACCTATTTGGGCTTTGTTTTACAAAAAAGTGCAGAAAGATCGAGACCTAAAACACCTTGTCAATGCTACATTTGATTTTTCAAATACCATAGACTGTGAATTGTATAAAGAGGAGTCTTCATTTTTGAAATTATTTAGAAAAAAGGAAAAAAGAAACAACAAGACCGGTACGAGTAGTGACAAAAAATCAAACGAAAATCGGAATCCCTCTCCATCAAAGAAAAACAAAAGAAAAGGTTGGTTGAAAAATATTTTTGGGGGCAAGTAGGTAGCATGAAACTCATTTTTTTGAGATAAATGGGCTAAATACTTGAAATATTAAGCTTTTTACTATTAATTCGCTGGTTACTAACATTTGTGAAAAAGAAGAAAAACTGAATTATGATTGAAAAAATATTAAAAAATGGATTGCTTTTGTTTGGTGTTGTTGTTGCAATGCTTATTGTGAATTCACCTGCTGTAGCCCAGGAGGATGAAATTACCGAAGATGAGCTGATGTTGTATGCCACTGTTATGAATAAGATTGACAGTATGAAAAATGACATGAAGGTAAAATACAATGACTTGATAAAATCTGAGGAATTGATGGATGAAGGCAGGAGGTTCAATGAACTTAAATCTGCCAAAGGGGACGAAACAAAACTAGCTGAAATTAGTGCTACAGAAGAAGAGATTGCTGTTTATGATAAAATTCAGGTGGCTTATGATGAAATGGTTTCAGATTTTAAATCAGTTTACCCTACGTTGATCAAAGATGAATTGGGTGCGTCGGTATATAATAAAGTAAAAAAAGGGTTGAAAGCTAACCCTGAATTGAAAACAAAATATGAAGAGATAGTTGATTCCTTGAAACCTGAAGAAGGTGAAGAAGGTGATGCTTAAAATAGTTTATAAAGAAATAATATTGACAAAAAGGACTGCTAGCAGTCCTTTTTTTTATTTATTATATCATGTTTAGTAAATAGGAAACCTCTGTGAATTATTTTTCATGTCTTAAATCACGGAGAACATATATATTTTTGAGTTTAGAAATGATATATTGGTAGTTCAGCCGATATTTGATCGTTTGTTAAGAAATATAATAGAGCAGAAAAAATTAATTCAATTTTAACCCGTTGATAATTCAAATTGATACTTAATAAAACAGGTGTGAGAATTAGTCCGATAATCAAGTTAGTTGGTTTAGTTGCAATAGGTCAAATAATATTGAGTGCTTGTGGAGGTGGAAACGATCCTGCTCCGATTGTAGATCAGGATGGTATAGACAAAGCCTTAATAGAAAGTTACTTACTTGAAAATACCATTACCGCAACAGAAGATGAGTCTGGCATTTTCTACTATCCCGTGGTAGAAAATCCTTCAGGCGACATACAGCAAGTTAGTGGCAGTATTTTGTCTATATATTATTCAGCAAAAGTGTTGAATGGTCAAGTGATAGATGAAATTTTGCTGTCCCAAAATGAAGACCCTTACAAACTAAAGCAGGGAGTAAATTCCATTGTACCTGTTGGGTTGGATATTGGATTGGCTTATATGAAAGAAGGTGAAACCTATACTTTTCTTATTCCTTCAGGATTGGCCTATGGTGAATTGACTTTTTCTACTTTGATTCCAGCTCATTCTGTGATAGAGATAGTTGTTGAGCTTGTAGCGATTGAAAATGAGCAAAATCAACAAGACAATGAAGAAATTCTTATTGATGATTATATCGCAACCAAGGAGTTGAATGATTCGATTAAAAATCCACTAAACAAAGTGGAAGTCCTTACCTCAGGTGTATACTACAAACGAATAAGTGAAGGGAATGAAGATCAGGTAGCATTAAAGGGGGAATTGATTAGTACAACGTACACAGCTTCATTCTTGGATGATACTGTGTTTGATAGAATTTCTGGAAATGATACTTTTGACTTCAACTTTGATTCTAAAATTGTAATGGACGGATTGGATTTAGGTATTGCTGAAATGGAAAAGGGAGAAAGGGCACTTTTGATTATTCCTTCAGCACAAGCATACCAACAGAGTGTTGGGGTGATCCCGTCATATTTAAGCGATGAGTTGGTCGAACTTCAAGTGATTCCAGAATATGCCTCCAAAGTTGATCCATACAAAGTTCTTGTATTTGATATTACATTATTGTAGGTAAAACATGATAGCTTCGCCAATTGAACTTTTAATAGTTATTTGAAAAAAAGAATTATCATATCGTTTTTATTTCTGCTTCAGTTGCCGATAATGTCGGTTATGTCTCAAGAGTATGAAATAAATGAAGAAGACATATACAGAAGCCCTATACGAAAGATACTGAACAATTTTTCGTTTACGGTAACCACAGGGTATGGCAATACCAAATACAAACATAACCTAGAAGGTTTTTACTTGGTTCAAACACCTTCCAATCAATACATTGCAAATAATGATGGCCAACCACTTGGCAATGAATTTGATGTGTACAGCGACTGGTTGAACAATCCGGTGCTGGCTCAAACGATCACCAAAATTGATTCTTTTGATATACCATTTCAACCCATTGTTAACCCAGTCAACAATCCACTATTAAAGTCTGACATAGAAATATTCAATGCCGATTCACTCGGACTTCAGTTTGCAGGCAAAGGGCTCAGCATTCCATTACTACTTTCATTGAGGTATAATTTTAAGAAATTCAGAATTGGTGGAGGGTATATGTTTGAATACCACCAAATCAAATCATTTCAACCAAATGAAAGTGTCGAATCTTTTGGCATAAGGGATTACCAGCCCAATTTCAGTTCAACTTTTTACAAAAGATATTGGGGAGAAATTGGCTACAGGTTTTATGATTTTTGGGAATATTCATTTGCAGGAGAGTTGCAAGTTGGAAAATTTAATGCGGGGGGCAGTTTTAATTCAGCACTCATTCAGAGAGGAATGTATTTTAACTTTGGGGTTTCTATAGAAAAAAATCTTTCGGAGTATTTTAGGGTGGTGTTAAAGCCTTCTTACGATTTTAAAAATTATAAAATAAGTATACCCGGCGCAGGGAAAACAATTGCGCACAAGCAACCAACATTTTTCATCCAATTGGGTATAAGTATTACTTTTCCTGAAATACCGAGGAGTCCAATCAAAAGTGATCGAGTCCAACTGAAACATGTAATTACCGACCCAGCAACAGGAAGGTATATGGAAGTAAGGGGTCAACCTATTTATAAAATTCAAAATCCAAAAGTAGGAGAGAACCACAGAAAATTGTGGAGGTACAAAGGCAAAAACAAAAAGAAAATAAATCCTTATTGATCTTTTAGTTTTTTCTAGCAGATTTTGACCTGTGTATCACCCTTTTAGAAGCAAAATACCTACCCCTTATATGTGAATCAAAGTGCTCTTGACTTCCATGACACTTGTTATTCAATAATACAAACATTTAGTACTCAAGCATTAGTGCGTTTCGACATAATTTTACCTAAATTGCGTCCGGAAATTTGCAAGAATATTTTAAAGAAATATGGCTGACGGAGATAACGAAAATTTGCCCCTTAGAGATCAGAATATAATTCCTATCAACATCGAAGACGAAATGCGTGGAGCATACATTGATTATTCAATGTCTGTAATTATTTCACGTGCCTTACCAGATGTTAGGGATGGTCTCAAACCTGTACACAGAAGGGTGCTATATGGGATGCTTGACTTAGGTGTCTTGCACAACAAGGCGTATAA
>CAXBNB010000426.1:0-4615 GCA_963976505.1 uncultured Reichenbachiellaceae bacterium | reverse complement strand
GGAACTCAGAAGCCTTCTCGACCGGAATACTAGAAAATACCTTGGGATTAGACTATCTAAAATCTTCTTTAAACAACCGGTTTTCTGTGAATTTAAAAGGAAACCTGACTTTTGACGGAATCTATTTTAGTCCCAAGTCAATGTCCAGTTTGAATTATGAATTGGGACTAAACCTTACAAAAAAACTCGGAAAAAAACTGACATCAACCCTCGATTTTGGGAAAAGAAGAGTGCCCTTTGAGTACGAACAGGTAAAGTTTTTATCAAACAAATACCAATCAGGAGAATCGTATTATTGGAATGATACAAACAGGAATAGGAAGTTTGAAACAAATGAAAAGGGAGCCCTATATACAACTACGGGAGGCAAGTACCATACTGCTACAAGCGATTTAAAACAACCAGAAATTTACTATTTGGACTATGGCAACAAATGGGAAATGGGCAGAAAGTGGGAACTTACATTTCTAGCCCAATACAGAAAATTTGCCAATCAATGGACAGTAGAATATTCAACTGACACTGATAACCTAGGATATATTCAAACCAATGCCGAAGATCTGGATGTCTTTTACCTTGACGGTGAAAAACCAATTGATTACAACGTAATACCATTCAATCAGGAGCTTTTTGAACGCTTGACAGAAAAAAAATTAGGCTGGTTGTTCAACTCCCCATTTTATGGCGGTGTTACATTGAACCTAGAAAAGAAAACCAAAAACACCTACTTCTACATTTCGGCGACTGCTTATGAAGTGGTTGGTCTTTCAGCAATGGGCAATGGCGTTCGTACCAACAATTTAAGCGTACTTTCTGAGTCTCTCGCCAACCCAAACACCTACATCAACAGTCTAGGAAGACTGGACTCAGACCGTGCTTATATTGTAAGAATCTATTACCACCAAAACATCAGTAAGAATTGGAAACTAGGGTTCCAAGTGAAATACAAAGATGGACAGCCAGTAAATCGAAATGTATTTGATCTAACATCCAATACCAATGGCAATCAATTTACTTTCTGGAATATTGACACCAAAGGCATCAATCCATTTACCGGTCAATTTGGCGTGAGGGAAGGCGGGTTTTGGAACTACGAATTGAGGTTTCAGCATACTTTTAGCCTTGCTGATAGACAGATCACTGCCGATTTAAACATTTACAATATCATGGATGTAGCTACTCCACTGAACAACTATAACTTTCCAGAACCTGACGATCAATTTGCTCTGGATCTTCAAATCCCGAGAGGCTTTTTAATGTCCATAAAATACCTCTTTTAATGCTGATGTACGAAGTTAGGTAATCTAACGTTTTTCACTTTAACCCGCCACCCTAAAAGAAAGAAGGAGAAAGTCAACCGGCTCCTTCAAGGGATTGAAGAGATTAATTTTGCATCTTCGGAAATTAAAATTAGTCAATAGTTAAAGTTAATGGTCAAAATCAAGGCACAGGATCATAACCACTTCCACCCCATGGGTGACATTTAGCAATTCTCCTTATTGCAAGCACAAATCCTTTTACAATACCATGTTTGACAATGGCATCTTTGGCATAATGTGAGCACGTGGGACTAAAACGGCATGCAGATGGAAACAACGGAGAAATACTGTATTGATAAAAAAGTATGGGCAGTATGAATATTTTTCTCAGGATTTTCACGTCTTTGTAATAACAGCTACAATAGTAATGAAGTTCATTACAAAGTGTATTTACATTTAGAAAAAAACGAGTACCATTTGAATTGACTAAATGAAATGATAAGATTGCAGTTGAATCTAGAACGTAGCGGCAGCCATTTATGAAAATATTCAATTTTCTCATTATCAATTTCCTCAAAGCCCTCTCCTACATTCCATTAAATGTACTCTATCTATTCTCCAATGGCTTTTACTACATACTCTTCTATGTTATCAGATACCGTAAAAAAGTTGTCTTTGAGAATTTGAGAAATTCGTTTCCTGAAAAAACTTCAGCTGAAATCCAATCTATCGCCAAAGGGTTTTATCGACACTTTGCAGATATGATTTTTGAAATAGTAAAATCTCATTCCATGGATGTGGAAGATTTTAAAAAACATGTGACTTTTAAAAACATAGATGAGATCAACAAGGTGTATGATGAAGGCAAAAGCATCATCCTCTTGACCACCCACTATGGCAACTGGGAATGGTGGGTTTATGCGCCTTATTTCCTCAAACACAAACTCCTTATTGTCTATCTTCCACTTGACAACAAATTGTTTGATAAGTATATGAATAGCCTTAGAACAAAGTTCGGTGGTATTATGCTTCCCTTAAAAGATACTTTCAGAACCGTACTCGACCATCATCAGCGCAAAGTACAAACCTTGACTTGGATATGTGCAGATCAAACTGCCAGATGGAATAATAAATTTTGGGTAAATTTCCTCAACCAAGAGACCTCATTCTTTACAGGCGGAGAAAGAATTGCCAATAAAACCAACCAAGCGGTTTACTTTCTGGATGTGCAAAAAGAAAGCCGTGGAAAATACAGTTTGGAGTTTAAAGAATATTCAAACGACCCAAAGAGTGTTGACGAACATTTAATATCCATTGATTATGCCAAGGACTTGGAAAAACTAATCTTAAAAAAGCCTGATTTTTGGCTTTGGTCACACAAAAGATGGAAGCACAAAAGGCCAGAGGGAATGGAGGTATTGGGTTGAAAAAATCTTGTGCAAATCAATTAAATCAACAGATGATTTTCAAAATATCAAATTGATTTAATCACTCAATTTATCGTAATTTTAGGTTGATACTATTTATCAATTATTATGTTATTTATCAACATTTAACATGCTAATCATCAAAATGTTAGTGACCAAAAAATAGAATTTTCAGAAAAAATTTAAATTGGTTTCACCTTATTTATCGAAAGCATTATATTGCTCACAGCAGGTAAAAACAAGCCAAAAACACACACTATCAATGGTTTTATGACTTTGTCATAAAACACATACCAATTATCTGATTGTTAAGTATTTAACAATCAGATAAGTTTATCGAATAAACTCCCTCCATTATTTCATTTTGTTGATAATACTTATACCCTTGTGTACGAGAAAAAGCTAAAAAAAATGTACACCTCTACCGTGCGTTATTTAACAAGTTATTTGTTTGTATAGATATACTTATTAATAAAATTCTATTAAATACCGTAAGTTGAGTGGCATCCAATGCCCATGAACACACCATACAAACTCTCACAAATTATCATAGTGATATTTTTGTTGGGAATGCCATTGATATCCTACGGACAAAATTCCGTTGGTATCAATACAAGCAATCCAAATCCAAATGCAGTATTGCATTTGATGTCGCCCAATTCGAATCAAGGTCTGTTGATTCCTTCTTTAACAGGAACTCAAAGGACTTCTCTTGAATTGAAATCTGAAGATAATGGGTTATTGGTATATGACCAAGACAAAGGCGCATTTTTTTACTGGCATGATGGAAAATGGAATACCTTAAACCCCATATTGGCTGATAATGATGAGACCAATGAATTGCAAAACCTTTCATTTGATGGAACAAATATCAATATTTCAAATGGTGCGGGCATTAACATTTCAAATTGGGATTTAGACTCAACCGATGATTTTGATGGTGCCTTTACTAGTTTAACCAATGTGCCTATAAATCTAGATACTGATGCTACTGATGATGTGGCTTTAGGTACTAGTCCAGCTGCAGGAGATATTTCTGGAAGCTATACTGCAGGATTTACAGTTGGCAATGTAGATTATTCAAACATTTCCAACCTTCCAGCTAATCTAGATATAGACTCAACCGATGATTTTGATGGTGACTTTACTAGTTTAACCAATGTGCCTGTAAATCTAGACACTGATGCTACTGATGATGTAGCCTTAGGTACTAGCCCTGCTGCTGGTGATATCTCTGGAAGTTATACTACTGGGTTCACGGTAGGCAATGTTGATTATGCCAACATCTCTAACCTGCCAGCGAATCTCGATACAGACTCTACTGATGATTTTGATGGTGACTTTACTAGTTTAACCAATGTGCCTGTAAACTTAGATACTGATGCCACTGATGATGTGGCTTTAGGCACTAGTCCGGCTGCTGGTGACATTTCTGGAAGCTATACTGCTGGGTTCACCGTTGGCAATGTAGATTATGCCAACATCTCTAACCTGCCGGCGAATCTCGATACAGACTCAACCGATGATTTTGATGGTGACTTTACTAGTTTAACCAATGTGCCTGTAAATCTAGATACTGATGCCACTGATGATGTGGCTTTAGGCACAAGTCCTGCTGCTGGTGACATTTCTGGAAGTTTTACTGCAGGATTTACAGTTGGCAATGTTGATTATGCCAACATCTCTAACCTTCCGGCTAACTTGGATACAGACTCTACTGATGATTTTGATGGAGATTTCAACAGCCTAATAAATATTCCAATTAACTTCGACATTGATGCGACAGATGATGTAGCATTAGGAACTAGCCCTGCTGCTGGTGACATTTCTGGAAGCTATACTGCTGGATTTACAGTTGGCAATGTTGATTATTCAAACATTGCCAACCTTCCAGCTAATCTAGATATAGACTCAACCGATGATTTTGAT
>CAXBNB010000425.1:0-4616 GCA_963976505.1 uncultured Reichenbachiellaceae bacterium | reverse complement strand
TTTCACCATAACTTTCTACACTTTTCAAGTGTGCCTTCATCCGAACCCTACTGTCAACAGGTACCACTCCGGTAAATCGCACTTTATTCAAACCATAATTAACACCCATTGTGGAACCTTTTATGGTAAACAGCTCTTTTAGAAAGTGTGAAGCCAAAGACAAAATCAAGAAACCATGGGCGATTGGCGTCTTAAAAGGACCATGGGCTGCCTGTACTGGATCAGTGTGAATCCATTGAGCGTCTAGCGTTGAATCCGCAAATGTGTCAATCATCTGCTGTGTGACAGACACATAGGGTGTTACACCCAATTCTTTTCCTGTGAAGGCTTTGAGTGCTGTGTGATTATCGAATATTTTCATATTTTTCAATTTCGTATAAATATACCATTTCAAGTCATTCGATCCTGACTTTTATTAAGCTTTTAAGCTAAAATAAAGTCAAAGCTACCAATGCCCATACTGGTTGTAATGTTGCAACTGACCGGGTATTTCCTTCTCAACAAAATAGGGTATTTTTATACCCCAGACGCTTGGAATTAAAAGCCTTAAAATCATAAACTGATTACAAATGAGACAAATAATTATACTTTTCTTATACCTGGTAATTTGTAGCTGTAGTAATTCTGTAAACGATAAAAAACCGCCAATTAAAGACCCTCTTCAGTCCATAAGAGAGATAACCATTCCTACTGTTGACATCTCAAAAGAATTTGAAAGACATTCAATCGTTGCATCGGGAAAAGACAAAAGACAAGGGCACCCAAGTACTATTTTACTTCCTGATGGGAAAACGATGTTCGCCACTTGGAGTATGGGACATGGCGGACCGGCAGGTCAGTTGAAAAAAAGTACAGATGGAGGTAAAACCTGGAGTGAACTGTTGACTGTTCCCGAAAATTGGAAATCTCATGCCAATTGCCCGCCCCTGTATTACTTACCCGACCCTAAAGGCAAAAGTCGCTTGACTACCTATGTAAATAGAGGACCAAACGGCTATAAAATGTATAGGGCATATTCAGAAGATTTGGGTGAAACATGGAGTCCATTCGAACCCGTTTTACTCAATGACAAAAGTGATACATTGAGCGCAACAGTAATGCCTTTCACTGCAATAGAACCTGTCGATGACGGAAAAAAACTGATAGGTATTACCAATATACGAAGGCCCTATGAAGGTGGCAAAACGAATATACTTGCTCAAAGTGAGTCATTGGATGGGGGCATTACCTGGAGCCACTGGCGCATGGTGCTCGATTTAGGCGACCCCTATATTTTATGTGAGCCGGAGCTTATAAGAAGTCCGGATGGCAAGCAGCTATTGATGCTCATAAGAGAAAACAATCGCTCTTACAACTCCTGGATAATGTTGTCAAATAATGAAGGCAAAACATGGCAGGAGCCTTATCAATCTACTGCAAGTGTAACGATGGATAGGCATCAGGCTACTTACGCACCTGATGGACGGCTGGTCATTGTGGGTAGAGATGTCGCTGAAAAAAGTGAAACAAAAAACCATTTTGTAGGTTGGGTAGGAACCTATGAAGACTTGGTAGAGAGAAAAGAGGGGCAGTATAGAATAAAGCTCTTACATACCTATAATACCACAGAATACCCCGGGCTAGAATTGCTTCCTGATGGCACATTCGTGGCTACAAATTCAGTAAAATATAAGCCAGATGAAAGTTACTCCATTGTCTCTACACGTTTTAAGCTTGAGGAATTGGATCTGCTATTGAATAAGTAAAGCATTAAATAGGTTACAGATCTTACTCAGAACGATCAGATATGACGTTGTGCCTCTGGACTTAATTAGTTTCTTCTAATGTAGCGGATTTGCAGGTCAGTTTCAAAATGGCAGTTTGAGGCATGCGTTCATAGCATTTGTTAGACCTTTTTTTCTACTTTAAAAGTTTAAATAATGTATTGCCTGAAAGAAAAGACAAATTTGTTATTGTACTTTTTTGTTTTTCGGAGTGATCCATCCTTATTGTGAAAATTCCATATTCCATCACGTTTAGTTCCATTGTACTGTCCTTCAATCTTGATATTACCATTTTTGTGATATAGTTTGTAAGAGCCATAACCCTCGAAAAACTTGTTATTGTATTCTTCTCTTACTGATCCATCTTTATTATAGTTTATAACATGAAAGATTTTATTTTTAGAACCACTTTTATATGTATCAATATATGTTGATCTTTTAAAATATAAATATTGTTCACCCTCAAGCCTTCCATTGATATAATTATCCAAAGACTTTAGTCTACAGTCCTTTTTATAATATTTAACCTTACCATGTATTTGGCCATTTTGAAACGGGATTATATACTTGATATTGCCATTTTTGTAGTAACTTATAGTCTCCGTTGCTTCGTCATTTTTTTCCTTAATTTCTTTATATAAACTGTGATTGGACTCTGAATTTTGAGCTTGTACTTGAAAGATTATTATAACGATGTTAAGAGCAAAAAAAAATATTCTCACTGATTTCATTAATTTTAATTTAGCTTATCGTCCAACTTAAATGAGTATGAATCCCAGGTGCTAAATCTAATAAAGCAGATGTTTTGTAAACACCTAAAATAGGGCTCAGCTCGCATATTCATTTAAGATTTTGTTGTGAGTAGGCATTATCCAAAATCATCTGGTAAATATTCCTTGTATTTGCCTTTAAGGTATTCTAGTCCATGTTCATTGTCTTTCAAGTTGAGATTCAGTTTCTCTTTAATGAATTCATGTCTAATCTTGGCCTCACTGAGAATATGACCCCATGGCAAAATATGAACGTCAAAATTGTCACCTTCGGTTACATGTCCATACTTTCGGTTCTTTTGATTTAAATGTGGTTCAATTTCAGTCTTAATATCCTTTGTAACTAACAGAAACTTCCATCTAGTTTCACCTTTTGGAAACCGTGGATCACTTGCCACTTTCGTTGCATAAGATTCGATTTGCGTTTTCTCATCAAATCCTGCATCAACTGTTGGTTTTTTTAGTTCGATGATAAGATTCTCTTTTCCAGCATTACCCATACTGAATTGTTGCCAAAGACATACATCTGGGATTGTGCGAAGATCAGAATTGTCTTCAGAATCAACTACTTCTTGAAAGTCTTCTCTTTTAAGTGAATCTTTCAAATATGCCTTCAATACATTTTTGAGAGTAATATCATCTACTCCATATGTGTAATTGTCACCAAAAAGCCAAGTTTCTTTAATTATGATTTTATGTAGATGCTTTCTTTCCTTAACAGTTTTATTGAGTTCTGTGTCATAAATGATCTGCTCTAGTCCATTTATCAATTGAAGACGATTCTTTATTTCCGTCATTGTATCAATGATATTCGAAAGAGATGTGACTTCAAGGATTTCGACCAGTTCTCCTCTTTTTTCCTCCGGTAACTCAACAACCTCTGCTAGAATCTTTTGTAATGATGTTGAATCCTTTTCAAGGGATTCTTTGATCAATGATAGTGTAAACTTTTTACTCATATCGTCTTGATCATCAAAGTGAGGAAGAAACTCATGAACTTGTAAAGCCACAATATCAAAAACTTGCCTTTTACTTTCTTCTATTAGGGTATCAGCTTTTTCCTTATAAGGATAAATTCCTTTGGCCTTGAGCTCTTTTATGTATTCTCCAGAATATAGATGAAGTCTTTTTCTAATATAGCTTCTGGCAAATTTTTTCGCCTCACCATATATGCCTTGAAGGACATCATCAAAATTCTCAATGTCAATTTTGTTCTCCCTTTGGAGCTTTTCAATATAAGCAGACTGGATGAAAATTGAAATTGGAATGGAAGACCTAATTCCTAGATTCAACTCTTGAAAAGGAACGCCATTAGAGTTGCAGAGATACGCCTTTTTTTTAATGTCTACTCTCCATTCAATAACCTTGATGACAAATCGATAATCTAATTCACCGTCTTTAGCTATAACTTCAGTTTGTTCAGTATTCTTAAATAAAGATTCAAATTCAAGTTTATAGCCGTTGAAAAAAATATTAAAATCTGGGTAACTGATCCAGTATGCGGCAAACTTTTGTTCTAGTTCTTTTCTTGAATTTGTGTCAAGAGCTTTGCTTGCTGACTCTTGATTCACATTCTGTATTAATGCTGTGAATCCTGTTTCTTTTTCTGATTTAGGGAGTATTTTCTGATCACTAAATTCCGAATAGGTTAGATTGTTTCTATCTAGAGTAATTGAAAATTCGTTGCATTGATCAGTGTTTTTGTAGGTACTTGTGAACTTGACTAAATCACCTAGAGCTAAAGCTTTATACCTTCCTTTGCCTTCTTTACCATGATACTGTCGTCCACCTGGACTTGTTGGATCTGTCTTCTTTTGTGAACCCCCAAGTCGTCCAAAAATATCTTGAGCCTTATCATATCTAAGTCCTAATCCATTGTCTGAAACACTAATTTCTTCGATTGCATCGAGTCGGTTTTTGACATATTCTACGTTGACAACAGTTGAGTCTGCGTCAAGTGAATTCCAGATCAGTTCAGCCAAAGCATTTACACCATTGGCTCTTGTTAAAGACTCAATGTGATCCCGCTCAACTCCTAAATCAACCTTCTTTGCCATTTATTTCTCATTATGCACGCACTTAC
>CAXBNB010000424.1:0-4633 GCA_963976505.1 uncultured Reichenbachiellaceae bacterium | reverse complement strand
AAACCATACAATCTTTGAAGAGACTCATACCAATTCTTATTTGGCTAGACTGGTTTAGATTAACCTCAACATTCGTAAATTCTAAATTGCCAATTGTCATTTTGGGAACTACTACTATTTGTTCTGTTATCATTTGCATTCCTCCAACAGTGTACCTTTCTCTTTCATTTTGCACGAAATCATATTTGTGAAGCAATTGATTCGCAAGTTCAGTTTCATGCGGCACATTAAATGTTGAGCTCGATCCCAAATCAATAATTGCCCTATAATGTATGCCGTCAATTTCTATATTTGTATATGGGGCATCCGCTGATTTATCTATCGAGATGTCTGAGAAGGATTCATTAGCCAATTCTCTATTCGATATTTCTATTGTTTTATTTGGATAGTCAATCAACCAATTGGCTTTATTTATTATTGACCTGCCCAATATCCCTCCGAAATTTGGGATTTTCTCTTTCAATTCAGTCATATTTTCGTTTGTAGCAAACGTATTTATAAACTCTACTTCTCCTATTTTGAATGACCCAATGGTTTCACTTCCATTTTCTACTGTTCTATTTGATGCACCACGTACTTTGATAATGTCACCAAATATTGAATCTCTTTGGACTGTAGTTACTTGCGCACCTGTGTCGAAAAGAAAGTTTTTAGTTTCTCCATTCAGTTCACAAGGAAATACAATGAGTGATTTTGCTGTTGAAAAATTTGTTTTGACATAGAAATCGCCAGGTTTCACACTTCCTCTTTCCATTAATTTTAGTGTAGAGCACCCTGAAATAATGATTGTCATTATTATTGAAATAGTATTTTTATTCAGGAGTGTCATTTTGATTATCCGTAATTTCTGGTACTGCAGCAAAGCCTGTGTAGTAGCTAAAAGTAGAAATATAGATGAAAAAAGTTATTTTCTGCTACTTCATACATCCTTGTTGTTTCAAGTGTTCTGAAAGAGCACTTGAAACTTCTCGTGAAAATCAGTGCCTATGACACGGTACCTCTCATTCAATCATTTTGAATGTGCAAATAGCACCGTAAGCTTATGAATGTTGTGCTTGTTAGACGCTTTAAATGTTATTGACCTGATCGATTTTAGCGTTAATTCCATTAAAATATTCAGTATATATTGATAAATCTGAGTCGATCCATGTTAAAATTTCAAATATTTCATCACGAATATCTTGAGCTTCTCCAAAATCCACATTAGAGCCTTTGAAGCAAATGGGTTCATTGTGATAAACACGGTTTCTAAATTCCCTTATCCTATTTAATTTTTGAGATATAATGCTTCTATTTACACTATTTGGTTTATTTGGAAAACATTGAATTATCACTCCTCCAATTAGCCTATAATGGTGAGTTTCAAATAATGACGTCCAAAATCCAAATGATTGTTCCGATATAACCTTTCCAGATGAAATTGCACCTCCTTTTCTTCTTATTGTTCTCTCGGCTTTTTCTATCGAATTTTTCAGGAAGAATTTAGAGTGTCTTAATGAGTTATCGTTCATAAACCCATGTTTTTCAGAAATTATCCAGTTTGGGTTGGTGAAATGTGAAGTAATTTGGTAATTCACCGTGTTTCGTAGGAAAATTTCAAAAAGGTTGAGAATTGGGTAGTATGCTTGACTTACTCTCAGATTAATTCTGTAGAGTTGTTGAGCCTTAGATTTGGAGTTTCCTGCAGCAACCAAAAATCTCTGAATTCTTGGCTGTGATATGAAATATTCAAACTTGCTAAATTCCAATTTCCAGCAGATTAAGTAACAAAATGTAAAAATACGACGTATATTTACATCGTAATGCTTGATCAAGCCTCTTCCTTTGGAACGTAATCAAGTTTAAGAAATCAGCCTCTGAGAAATCAGAGGCTTTTTTGTTGCCCTTTCACAATTGAGTATAACATTTAGTTCACCCCAATATTATTATTTTAAGATATAAAGCTAGTGAAATCTGTTGAAGCTCACAACGGTTCCAAATCGAACTGCGCTCAGAAAGGTAAAAGCTCATGCGATCCCATGTTGTTTCAAATGTTCTGAAAGATCACTTGAAACTTCTCATGAAAATCAGTGTCATAGACACGGTACCTCTCATTCAATCATTTTGTGTGGCAACAATCCTTTCTTGCTCGAATAGTCTCTGGTACTTGCAATCTTCCGACTCAACTCCAATGTCAGTATTTACAGCATTCATCTGTAGCTTCTGACACATCAGGGGCATTGAATTTATATGCTGACATAGGGCAATAGAATGACTACAGTAGTTTGTCACCGAGACAGAGTCTCTACCCTTCATTCATTACTTTTAAGTCACCCTACGGAAGACTTAAAAGAACGGGTTCATCTGTAGCTTCTGGGACATCAGGATTATTGAATTTATATGCTGAATAGGGTAAATAGAATAACTACAGTAGTTTGCCACCGAGACAGAGTCTCTACCCTTCATTCATTACTTTCGAGTCATCCTTCGGAAGACTTAAAAGAACGGGGAAGTGGTATGTCATTTTTCCTTCCAAAAATACTTTCGATCTAAATGAGAGCGTCTAATTGCTTTTTCAATCTCACTCATTTCATGTTTAGGCGTTTCCTTGTCTGCTGTGATATGAATAATTAGCTCTGATGGATTAAAACCGAGTTCTGTTTTTTCTTTAACCAGTATACCCAACTCTTTTTCAATCTCATTTTTCTCAATGATCTTACCATCTAAAGTAAAATTGTTTGAGTTTACCTGAGCTTTAATGATTACTTGTTTCTCTGTGCAAGCGCCAAGAAGTATAATTGGAAACAGTAAATAAATAATTCTCATATGTTTGAATAATCACGCATAGCATATCGTCCATGTTTGAGGCTGTGTGCTCTCACTTTATGGACAGCACTAAAATACTGAAGTCTGCTGGTGGATCCAAAGTTTGTAGACGACACTGCGTTGTGCAGTGGAGAAATTCCGCAAAATGTAATCCTTAAACGACCTCTCAATCAATCATTTTGAGCAACAACAATCCTTTCTTGCCCGAATAGTCTCTGGTACTTGCAATCTTCCGACTCAACTCCAATGTCAGTATTTACAGCATTCATCTGTAGCTTCTGACACATCAGGGGCATTGAATTTATATGCTGACATAGGGCAATAGAATGACTACAGTAGTTTGTCACCGAGACAGAGTCTCTACCCTTCATTCATTACTTTTAAGTCATCCGAAGTAAGACTTAAATGAAATGCGCTCATTTGGCCATGCCCTCTATTGTTTGATACGCTCTTTTTTTTCGTTCACTTTTGGAATCCAAATCCCACTCTCTGGGAAGGTAAATTGAACTAAAAAGTCCTTGTCCGTATAATCCTCGTATTTGGCCTTATAATCTGGATCGTTGAAGTCAAAGAAGTCAATGATAAGATATGGGTAATGAAACAGTTTAATGTTCAGTTCACATTCGAAGTTCCTAATTAAATGTTCGTGGACTGTGAAAGTGTTGTAATCAAAATGTAGGTTGAAGTTCAGACTATCTGCAACTAGCGATTGGTAAATTGAATCCTCAATTATTAATTCGCCGGGGTAGTAGTTTATAAATTCCTTTACAGCTAAAGTGGTATTTGTCAAATATAGATTAGATATTTCACCGTTCACTATTTGCCCATTCACAAGAATAATGCAGTTAATTCTGTGTTGTTGTTGACCAAATGAGCTTGTTGAAATGGTCAGTAGGAAAAAGATGCAAAAACAATATTTCATCAGTTAACTCATGGATGATAGTGTTTGTTGACGGTAGTTATTCAAGCAATTTCAGTTCAATTTTGTTGTTCCAAATATCTATGTATCCTTTTGATTCATCGTTCCAAAAGAAAGTTATGTAATGACCATCTTCGGTGATAATCACCTCGGGGTTATAAGTCCAAATACTCTTATCCGAAACTGTATCAATCACACTGAATTGTCCATCTAAAATCTTCGAGATGTAGGTTTTTTTGAAGTCTGTGATTATGTGGTAGAGTTCATTTTTGAATGGGAAACTAGATATCGTTAAAATTCCGGTGCTGTCCGTTAATGATGATCTTCCCTTGACTGATTTAGATTCATCATCACCAACATAGCGCACAAACGTTCCATCTTCTTGTTCTGTAGGTTCTGGAAGTACGAAAACCTCCATCAACTCCGGGTTAGTAACCTCTATAATCTGTGAAAACCCAATTCCATGAGCCAAGGTGGTAGTTATAAAATATTTGTTATTAAGCTTATTAACCACCACTGGACAGGTTGCTTCACAAGAGTACTCAATTCCTGTTTTCTTGTTTTTAAACCAAATGGAGCCACCCCATTCACCGCTACAAGTACTACGGACCCTATAAAGTTGATCATCTAAGAGAATCGAATCTTTTTGTTGACTTAAATTCTTTTGAGTTTGTTTAAAGTCAAAATCTTCAACAGTTTCTCTGATCTCAAAACTGGTGGATTGTTGGCCAGAGCAGTTCAGAAATACGCAAAAGCAAATAGTTAAAAATGATTGATTCTTCATGTGGTACAATTACCGTCAACGTACGGCGACCAAAAATTGTGGCATGGCTTTTTGCGTGTAAGCTTTAGGAGCCATAATTATTTGGCCGCTGTTATTGTTCGTTTAAATATCGGAAACTACTACCG
>CAXBNB010000423.1:0-4638 GCA_963976505.1 uncultured Reichenbachiellaceae bacterium | reverse complement strand
GAATCAACATTGGATATGTGGATCAACAAAGTCAGAGAGACTTTGGAGCAAAATGACATGTCAGCCATTGAGTTTGTTGATGATTTCCGAGCCAATTTGTTCAATGATGAAGTGTATTCTTTCACACCGAAAGGAAAGTTGATCACACTTCCCAATGGTGCTACGGCATTGGATTTTGCTTTTGACATCCATTCGGAAGTTGGTGCCAGGTGTATAGGAGCTAAAATCAATAAGAAACTAGTTCCATTAAATACAAAATTGAGTAATGGAGATCAGGTTGAGATATTGACCTCCAACAAGCAAACGCCAAAAGAAGACTGGCTGAAGTTTGTTTCAACCTCTAAGGCAAAATCCAAGATCAAGGATTTCTTAAAAGAAGACAAGAAAAAGGCAGCAAGCGAAGGGAAAGAAATCGTGATTCGCAAGTTGCGACGCATGAAGTTGGAGTTGAACAATCAAACCATAAGCAAGTTGAATGCTTATTTCGGAACGAAAACGCCTTTAGATTTTTTCTATGCTGTAGGGAAAGGTAAAATTGACCCCAAGGAGATTAAGAAAATAAATGAAGTAAAAACAGAGACCTTTAAAAGACTCAAAAACTTTATTGGGAGTAAAATTAAAGACAGAAAGGCGAAGGAAGCCCCTTCAAAAGAAAAGCATGACGTCTTATTGTTGGGTGATGACATGGACAAGCTAGATTACAAGTTTGCCAATTGCTGCAAGCCCATCCCTGGAGACGATGTATTCGGGTTTGTTACCATCAATGATGGAATTAAAATTCACCGCAATTCATGCCCCAATGCCAATGAACTTATGTCTAATTATGGCTATAGAGTAGTTAAAGCCAAATGGACTTCACAGCAGGAAATCGCTTTTTTGGCTGGGCTTAAAGTCATAGGAACAGATAGGCTTGGTATGATAAGCGATATTACTAAAGTGATTTCTGGAGAATTAAAGGTGAATATGCGCTCTTTAACCATAGAAACGGACAATGGCATTTTTGATGGCAACATCCAGTTGTTTGTCAATGACACAATCCATTTAAATACATTGATCAAAAAACTAAAAAAGATAGAAGGAGTGGAGAGAATAACCAGATATGATCTTTTTGAAAAATAAACTGACCTTCATGACATTTGATGTTTTGACAATCGGACTGGAATGATTTGAGGTTATTTAGTTAAAGGTACGGGTACTGGCAAAAGGTCAATTGAATTCAAGTAGTAACATTTTTGCGTTACATCAGTTTTTCAATCTATATTTGCAATTGAATGTTCTGTTATCTGTTAATTTCAATGAACACCTTAATTAGTAGTAACCATAATTGATGCCTGTAACAACTAAAATATTCGAAGAAGTAAAAAATATTTTTACTAAATTTCTTGAAAACAAGAAATTGCGAAAAACGCCTGAACGTTACGCAATTTTAGAAGAGATATATAGCAGGTCTGGACATTTTGATGTGGAGTCTCTCTACATTAGTATGAAAAACAAAAATTACCGAGTGAGTAGAGCAACGGTGTACAATTCTCTCGATTTATTGGTGGAATGTGACTTGGTTACCAAACATCAATTTGGACAAAACCTTGCTCAGTACGAAAAGTCTTTCGGATTCAAGCAACATGACCATATTTTAATGGAAGAGTCGGGAACGGTATTGGAATTTTGTGATCCAAGAATCCAAAATATTCAAAAAACCCTAGAAGAAATGTTTGATATAGACATCACTCACCACTCCCTTTATTTTTTTGCTAAAGAAAAAAAGAAAGAATTAAGTTAAGAACTTACAAATCAAATTGTTTTAAATTATCAGATATGGATTCTTATTATTTTAACAGTATAAACGTATGAATTTTAGTTTCAAAACCGAAAATAGTATCATGGTCATTAAGTTTTCAGGTGACCTTATAGGTGAAGAAAACGGGCCAGAGATTATAGAAGCAGTCAATAATGAAATAATGAACAGTGTGAAGCTTTGCGCTGTGGATATTTCCGAAGTGCGCTACATCAATAGTAGTGGCATTGGAGTTTTGATCACTATATTGACAAAATTCAGAAATAAGGATGGGGAAGTTGTACTAATCAATCCTTCTGATCATGTGAAAAAATTATTAGTAATTACAAAGTTGAATGCCATTTTTACCATTGTACAAAATATGGAAGAGGCGGTTAATGAATTGAAAAAGTAAAATTATGGCAGTAGATGTATTGCTCGGACTCCAATGGGGAGACGAAGGTAAGGGTAAGATTGTTGACGTGCTTACTCCTAAGTACGATGTGATTGCAAGATTTCAAGGAGGTCCAAATGCTGGACATACTTTGAAGTTTGAGGACACAAAGCACGTCCTTCATCAGATCCCATCAGGGATATTCCACAAAAACAAATTAAATGTTATAGGCAATGGTGTGGTACTTGACCCTATTACCTTTAAAAAGGAAATAGAAGCACTTAAAGTCTTGAGCGCTTTTAATATGGATTCATTAGTGGTTTCTAAAAAGGCACAATTAATCATTCCAACCCATCGATTGTTAGATGCGGCCTACGAAGAGTCTAAAGGAGCCAAGAAAATCGGTTCAACTTTAAAAGGAATTGGCCCAACTTATGAAGATAAAATATCAAGAAATGGTCTAAGGACTGGCGATATTTTGAGTTTGGACTTTAAAGAAAAATACAACCGTTTAAAAAAGCGGCATATAGATATATTGGATACATACGGGTTTGTTTATGACCTGGAACCCTTAGAGAAGGAGTTTTTTGAGGCTGTTCAATTCCTTAAAACATTTTCACTCGTAGATAGTGAATACCTACTCAACAATAAGCTGATCGAAGGAAAAACTATTCTAGCTGAAGGAGCTCAAGGTTCTCTTTTGGATATTGATTTTGGCAGCTATCCATTCGTTACCAGTTCAAATACTACAACAGCAGCTGCTTGTACTGGTCTTGGTATCGCTCCTAATAAGATAGGAGAGGTGTTTGGTATCTTCAAGGCCTATTGCACTAGAGTTGGTAGTGGCCCATTTCCAACAGAGCTTTTTGATGATACTGGGGAGTTGATGCGAAAGAATGGAGCTGAATTTGGCGCAACCACCGGAAGACCGAGAAGGTGCGGATGGCTTGATCTACCGGCTTTGAAATATGCTATTATGGTTTGCGGAGCTACTAAACTCTATATGATGAAGGCGGATGTTCTTTCAGGGTTTAAGGAAATCAAGGTTTGTACACATTATAAAAATAAGCAAGGGAAACAATTTTCGAATATTCCCTATGACTTGGGAGAAGAAGGCCTTACTACTGTTTACCAATCATTTGAAGGATGGGAAGAGGATCTAACCAAAATGACATCTTTTGATGAACTACCTAACGAGTTGACCAAGTATATTGACTTTATAGAGAAGGAGGTCGGAGTGCCGATAGAAATCGTTTCTATAGGTCCTGATAGAAGTCAGACGCTTATTAAGTAATAATACTTCATAGGCGTTCCTTGATTCTCAAGTAACCTTGGTGCTCAGGGGGATTGCAGTTTAGCTGATTTATTCAGGTAGAGTGTTATTGTAAATTGAGGAGTAATAAAAATTTTTACTTTAATTAATTTCCATATAAAAGTCCCCTTTCATTGTTGAATGGGGGCTTTTCGGTCACCAAGATTAAATTTATTTTTACATTTTGTGTATTTTATTTGCGATAAGGTTGTGAGTTAATAAATATCTCTTACTTTTGCGCCTCCTTAAACAATCCAGCAGGGATTTATTGGGGGATAGTTCATTGAGAAGTTGCGATTATATTAGGTTTTTTATAGGATTTGATTCTGATTATGGATTGGGTTTTATGGAGAGGGCAGATGTTACCTAGGTAAAGCTTGGGGGTAATTTTAGTTGAGTTTAGTGGCTAAAAAAACTTTTTTAAAATTATTTAAAATAATGTTTGTTTGTTGGAAAAATATAGTTGTATCTTTGCATCCGCTTTGAGAGAGAGGGGTTGAGCAGAAAGGAAAAAGCGATAAAAACAAGAGTTAAAAGCAGCAGGTTTTTAACGAGTAAGGCTGAGAGGTTTTGCACTATTGACTTAGGGGATTAATTGGTAATAGGCTTTAGGGAGTCGGTTAGATTGGTTTTTGTAATACAAGTCAAAAAAGTTCTTTGAGGTGATGATAATTGATAACAAACCACTTAAAACGAATCGTTTTATGTCGTAAGACATTTAGTGGTTTTCTTTTGAGGAATTAAAAAGGGTTAGGCGTCAGACAACATTGGAAATGGTCCTAGATCATTTCGACTCACGTATGTGAGTATAAGAATTATTACAATGGAGAGTTTGATCCTGGCTCAGGATGAACGCTAGCGGCAGGCCTAATACATGCAAGTCGAGGGGCAGCACAGTTTTCGGACTGGTGGCGACCGGCGCACGGGTGCGTAACGCGTATGCAACCTACCCATTACTGGGGGATAGCTTTCGGAAACGGAAATTAATACCCCATAGTACTATAGATTGGCATCATGAAATAGTTAAAGATTTATTGGTAATGGATGGGCATGCGTACCATTAGTTAGTTGGTGAGGTAATGGCTCACCAAGACGATGATGGTTAGGGGGCCTGAGAGGGTGATCCCCCACACTGGTACTGAGACACGGACCAGACTC
>CAXBNB010000422.1:0-4644 GCA_963976505.1 uncultured Reichenbachiellaceae bacterium | reverse complement strand
TTTCATTTGAGATTGAGAATGCTAGAAATCACATAGGGCCACTGGCCAGCCTTGTTTCCATAAAAACCAAGAATTTTCCTTTTTCCTTTTTTTCAAGGGACGTCAAGAAGGATTATCCTATTTATATTCCTAGCTATTCTGTGGTGGTGTTGGAGGGTTCTGACAACCGCTCCTATGCCGAGGTTGAATCCAAAATAAAAGGAGACAATCGACAAACTAAACTGCAAAAAATTGAAACGGAACCAGAAGAAACCTTTGAGTTGGCTAAGATCGGATCACTCAATCAATCTGTTCCAACTTTGTTGGGTTTGTCCCGTGATTTCCGCATTTTTAAAGTGACCGAAAGTATGCCGGACAATCCTATGGCACAGAGCGTTATGACTCCCAGCTTTTCGTCAGCACCCCTCATGATTTCCAAATTCAGCCATCCTCCCATCGCTTATCAATATACTGTTGGACGTGGAGTTGGCAATGGGATCAATACGCACCGCCATCTGGAAGACGGTGTTTTGCCCATACTTAATTCGATACACAGAGATGATGACATAGAATACCATTCTACCTACTTTGTTTCTTTGGAAAAATCACCGCTTTCGCAACAAAAGGGCACAGACTTTTTAGTTGCCGATCAGCATAGTACTGGGCACATGCTTACAGCGGCCCAAGAAAAGAGAATGAAAACCAAGCTTGACGAGGCTTTTGACCATAGTGAAGAAACCGTTTTATACTTTAAATCTGAAATAACCAACAAGGGTTCAGTGCCACGTTATGCCTGGTTCAAAACGGTAAATCCTGTCAGTTCAAATTACGAATACAATTCAGTTACCGGATTGTCACGCTTTGCCACCGATACGGTTTTCGCCATTTCAAAGCTAAATGGCAAACCGCTGCAAAATGAGGAAATGTCAGTGTTGATCCAACCCAATGAAAAAGTCACATTAGAATTTTATGTGCCCCATTCTCCGATCTCAACAGAAAGGGCTTTGGCGCTTTCAAAGCAATCTTTTGATGATAAATTTAAAGAATGCAAAAACTTTTGGCTAGCCAAGCTAAATAAAGGTGCTCAAATCCATGTGCCAGACAAACGTATTGATGAAATGATCAGGGCGGGCGCATTGCATCTTGATTTGGTGACCTATGGAAATGAACCAAACGGAACACTGACTCCAGCTATTGGAGTCTATTCTCCTATAGGTACGGAGTGTTCTCCTATTGTCCAGTTTTACAATTCTTACGGGTGGCCAACTATTGCCAAAAGGTCGTTGAATTACTTTTTGGAAAAACAACACGACAATGGATTCATGCAAAATTTTGGCCGGTATATGGTGGAGACAGGCGCAGTTCTCTGGTCGATAGGTGAGTATTATAGATATACCCAAGACAGAGAATGGATAGCGGAAATAAAGCCAAAAGTTTTAAAGTCTGTTGACTTTCTGCTCGAATGGAGAAATAGAAATAAAATTGATTCCCTTCGGGGCAAAGGATACGGGTTGATCGATGGTAAAGTAGCTGATCCGGAAGATAACTTTCGCCAATTTATGCTCAATGGATATGCATACCTGGGTTTAAGTCGTACGGCCGAGATGTTAAAGGATATGGATGCCAAGGAATCTAAGCGGATCCAAAAGGAAGCGGAAGAATGGAAAAAAGACATTCAAGAGACCTTTTACAACTCTGTAGGAGGTTCGCCGGTTATTCCTATGGGTGATGGGACGTGGAGTTCGACTGCCCCACCGTGGGCAGAGGCTGTTGCGCCAAGGGCATTGTTTGCCAACAAGGAAAAATATTTCTCTCATGGTACATTTACAGCGCCTGATGCACTGATAGGGCCTATGTACCTTGTGTTTACCGAAGTATTTGACGTCAATGATTTAATAACAAAAACCCTGCTTGACTACCATGGTGAGCTTTTCTATCAGGACAATACGGCTTTCAGTCAGCCTTATTACAGTCGTCACAATTGGATACAGGCCAAACTTGGAATGGTAAAGCCTTTCCTCAAAACATACTACAATACCCTGGCTGGCTTGGTGGACAGGGAGACCTATACTTTTTGGGAACACAACCACCAGATCAGTCCACATAAGACACACGAGGAGGCTTGGTTTCTGATGCAAACAAGGTGGATGTTGTATATGGAAGAAGGGTCAACCCTAAGGTTGATGAAAATGATCCCTCGAAAATGGATGGAAGATGGGAAAAACATTGAACTTCAAAATGTTCAAAGTTACTTCGGGACATTATCTGTAAATGTTACTTCAAAAGTAAAAGAGGGATTTATAGAAGCAACGATTGCTTGCGATTCGGATAGAAAACCTGGAGAAGTGACCATAAGGCTGCCCCATCCCGAAAATAAAAAACCTGTCAAAGTAATTGGTGGGGCATACAATCCGGATAATGAAACAGTGACCATTACATCTTTTGGAGGAAAAGCTAGTGTAAGGCTGGAGTTTTAAGACAACTGAGCCCTGCCCAAAACGCTGAAAATTTATTGAAGAGGGTTAAACAGCAGGATATGGAAACTTGGATAGTTTTTTTTGTTTATCAACTACTTCGATCCTTTCTGATTTTTGCTTCTCAGAAGAGCCATAACTGGCATGAATTTTTCTTGGAAAGGTTGAATTAAAATTAATAACAAATGAGATTAACAAACCTAATGACACTATTGTTTGCAATGGCCGTGTCTTCGCCATTGCTAGCTGAGAAAGAGAAACCTAAAGATAAAAATTACGAGAAAGTATATAAAGACAAAAACTTCTACTTTTCTGGCTGGGGAAATCCCAAATCTGGAACAGAAGAAGAACAAGTGACGCGGATGCAACAGTGGGCAGATGCAGGAATCACTGATCTATTGCCTGGAGCAGGAGTAGATCGACTCAAAGAGCTGATCAAATATGGTAATTCTACAGGAATCAGGATTCACGCCTGGCACTGGATGATGAACGTAGGTGGTAGCAAAGAGTGTAAAGAACATCCAGAGTGGTATTCGGTAAACAGATTGGGGCAAAGCTGTAGGGATTTCCATCCTTATGTAGGCTACTACAATTTTCTTAGTCCTTTTTCGGAGGGAGCCCGTGAATACATCAGGAATGGTGTGAGGAAGAAGGCACAAATAGAAGGGTTGGCTTCCGTACATTTTGACTACATACGTTATGTAGATGTGATCCTTGGAGCCAACTTGCAGAAAAAATACAAACACAACGGTGGAGAACTGGTACAAGACAGGATCCTTCCAGAATATGATTTTGGATACCATCCAGTGGCAAGAGAGCAATACAAGGAGAAATTCGGTGTAGATCCTATGGACATGCCGGATGTGGTAGAGAATCCAGCCTGGCAACAGTTTAGGATGAATGCCATTTCTTCATTGGTAGAAGAATGTGTACAAATCTGTCATGAGGAGGGAACAGCCGCTTCAGCTGCCGTTTTCCCTTTCCCACAACTTGCACGAGAATACGTGAGACAAGATTGGGGACACTGGAACCTAGATTATTTCTTTCCGATGGCATACAAGAAAGACCATGAAGGAAACGTGGGATGGGTTGGTTTTGCTACTAAGGAAGGTGTGCGTGACATGAATCCTGGGCAACTGCTTTTTACAGGGATATTAGTAGGCGACTACAAGAACAACCTAGCTGACTTTGAAGAAGCCATTGTACAGGCGCATGATAATGGAGCAAAAGGAATTACTTTCTTTACAATCAATGCACTTAGCGAAGAGCACCTTGCGATTATCAAAAAATACGACGAGAAGTATAATAAGTAAGGTTCCACTTTTGAATAAAACTCTATAAATTCATGGAATTATAAAGCTAATAGATGATTTCGTGAATAGGTCGTAAGAAAGAGGATTTTTTTGGTTCAAACGCTAGTACGAGTGACTATACATCGAATAAGGAGCAAAAACAGTTGTAAAAGTCAAAATTTTAATTCCACCTTCTTGTAGGGTGGATTTTTTAATGAGCTCAAGTGGCCAATGGAAAAGAAAGGTGAACAAATTACTTAACGGAGTGTAGCTAATGCAGTATTGATTAAAGGAGGTTTTTGTTGTTATAATTATTAATTTATTCTTGTTAATATTGCGAGATGATTTTAAAGAAAAATCCGCATTGGGGGCTGATGGTAATTATTGTGCCTATTATCACATCGGGTTTAAATCGAATTGGGATTAATGCTGATTTTATTTGGGATCATTTGCTAGATGAAAATGATAAACCTAATTCACTTAATAATATAGCTTCTTATTTGGTTTTAGGAACTACCTCTTTTACTTTTCTTTATTTTTCTTACCAATTCATGCGGAAAACCATGAAGGATAAGGATGTTAATTCTTTTGCAAAACTTAAGAGTTTTATTAAAGGAAATTTTTTAAGTAATAGGTTGCAGCTTAAAATCCACCATTTTCAACATTTGATCGAAAATATAAAAGAGGAAATATTAAATACTCCTTTAGAAAAAAGAAATGAAAGTCATCTAGGTGCCTTGCTGTATAAACTACTTCATAACATCCAGACTATTGTTAAAATTCAGACTGGTCATAGTTTTAGTTTCAATGTAAAAATATTTGAATTTGAAAAAAATAATGAAGCAGGAGTTGATTATTTAAAACATGCATTGTTAAGAACAGTTTCAAGAATGCCCTCT
>CAXBNB010000421.1:0-4644 GCA_963976505.1 uncultured Reichenbachiellaceae bacterium | reverse complement strand
TTTGATGTCCCAATTGTTTTTTCTAAACTCCAGTGCTAGCCAATCAAGTAATTCTGGATGAGAGGGTAGTGCCCCTTGGTTGCCATAATCTTCAGGAGTAGATACCAACCCTTTACCAAATAACATCTGCCAATACCTATTTACAATTACCCTGTCTGTCAATGGGTTTTTTTCATCAAACAACCACATGGCTAACCCTAGTCTATTTTGAGGAAGGTCTTTGGAGAACTTCAATACCATTTCTGGTGTTCCCCGATTTACTTTTTCTCCTCGAGCACTATAAACTCCTCTAGCGAGAAGGTAAGCAGGTTTTATACTGTCAAGCTCTTCCATTACCATTACATTTGGTATGTGAGTGTCAATGGTTCTTAAACTGTCCAATTTTCTTTGGAAGATTGCAAAGTCTTGGTTTTCTCTTTTTACATAAGTTTCATAAACAACCTGCTTGTCATATTTTGGTTCTTGGTCAAACAAGTATTTAACTTCTAGCGGGCTCAGCTCTCTGTTGTATATTGACACCTCATCGATTGCTCCATCAAATCCGCCAAGATTGCTGTAATTTGCAGCGCGAATCATCCAATTGCCGACGGTTACTTGCGTGCCAACCAATATGCTCCCCGCTTTTAGACTATCAGACAGTATTTCTACTTTTTGTTTGATACCGTTTACAAAAAGGGCAGCACCTGATGCTTTTCCAGAACCATCATAGGTTCCGTAAACATTTACCCATTCATCTTTTGGTATTTTTGTTTTGGTTTTAACCTCTATGAGTTCATCTAGTTTGTGAACAATTTGTAACCTAAGGGTATTGTCTTTTCCTAAATAGAGACCATAGCCTGACCTGTTATGTTCGCCGTTCCTCCGTGACAATATACCAGCTGAGTACTCATGTGTGGTGGAATAATTGATCCAACCGCCTAATGAAAAATCTTCATGGTATTCAAAATCACCCACATCACCTATGGTCAATGTATTGGTACCATCAAATTTCAGTGCTTTGTCGATCTTTCCTTCCACCAGAGAGGGGATGGTGATATTGGCAGGTAGTTTGAAGTTTAAGGATCCTGAAAACTCCTTGGTAACTTCGTCTTGCATGCTTTTGGCTTCTTGGAAGTCCAGTGCGAACTTCGCTTCTAATCCTTGTTTTTCAAGTTTGTTCCATTCTTGGCTTGCATACCATTGTTTGAGTGTTTCTTCGCTTACTTCTGGTTTAACTCCTTGCTGTTTTTGCTCAATATCATCAAGCATATTTTTGATCTCAACGATTTCATTTTCAAATTCAATGTTCTCATACTTAATGGAAGGTGCAGGAGCGAGATCGCTGTAGCTAATTTGTCCTCTTTCTTTGTTGTTATTGAAAAAGGCGAATAGCTGAAAAAACTCTTTTTGCGAAATAGGGTCATATTTATGATCATGGCACCTGGCGCATTGTACTGTTAAACCCATAAATGCTGTGCCGAAGGTTTGCACGCGATCTGCGGCATATTCGGTAAGATATTCTTCTTCTATAACCCCACCTTCTTGTGTTATTGCATGATTTCTATTGAATCCCGAAGCAAGTTTTTGCGCATACGTAGCGTTTGGCAATAAATCTCCTGCCAACTGCCAGGTTACAAAGTCATTGTAAGGCATGTTTTTATTGTAGGCATTAATTACCCAGTCTCTCCAAGGCCACATTGTTCTGGGGCGATCGTCTTGATACCCATGCGAGTCTGCATAGCGAGATACATCTAGCCATTCACTTGCCATTCGCTCACCGTAATGTGGAGAATCCAGGAGTCGATCAACTACTTTTTCATAAGAATTATCAGAATCATCTTGAACAAAATCGTCAATTTCCTCTAAGCTAGGGGATATCCCAGTAAGGTCGAAAGTTACACGCCTAATCAATTGCGCTTTAGTTGCTTCTGGAGCAGGTTTTAGACCTACTGTTTCAAGTTTTTTTGATATGAAAAAATCAATTTCGCTACTAGACCATTCTTTATTTGTTTCAGGAACTTTTACTTCTGTAGGTTTGGAATAAGCCCAGTGAGGTTTGTATTCAGCACCTTGTTCGATCCATTTTTTTAACACTTTAATTTCATATTCAGATAATGACAAATTACTTTCGGGTGGAGGCATTATCGATTCAGGATCTGTCGATATTATTTTGTTATAGACCACACTTTTGGATAAGTCACCTGGAACAATTGGGCGGTCTCCGGATTCCAGAATGGTTTCGTACGCACCTTCTGGCGTGTCCAATCTTAGGTCACCTTTTTGGGTTGCTAAATCGGGACCATGACATGCAAAGCATTTGTCCGATAGGATAGGTTTTACATGGTAATTAAAATCTATTACCTGCGGTATTTTTTTGTTTGCTGTGGTTGATGAACTGCTGCCTTTGTCATTTGAGCATGAAGTGAACAATGCTACTAAAAGGGCAAAGAATATTGAATTCGAAAATATAGATTTTAGCATTCTTATATATAGTAATTGACAACATACAAATTAATGATATAGCCGCCATTATAAGATGGATATTTTGTTCAAAACATTGGATATATTGATAGGTCGCTCAATTACCTTGTTTTTTCTCTTTTTGGGATATAAAAGGAGGGGGCTTGTCCAAACTCTTTTTTGAATGATCTGCTGAAATAATGGTTGTCATTATAGCCTACTTTAAAGGCAATTTCCTTAAGTGAAAGGTCTTCATGTTTGATCAATTCCATGGCTTTGGAGAGTCGGTATGAATTGATGTATTCTATGATTGATTTTCCAGTGAGGGCTAGAATTTTTCTGTACAGTTGAGACCTGCCTACAGCCAATTCGGTGCAGAGTAAATCGACGGAAAATTGAGAGTTGTCAAGGTTGTTTTGAATGACTGAATTAACCTTAGAGAGGTACTTGCTGTCTGGTGATTCTGGTTCAGTTTCTTCTTTGTCTTTCTTGAATTTTTCGATGAGTAGATTTCTGGTCTCCAGTAAATTTCTAATTTTAAGTTTGATCTCTTGAATGTTGAATGGTTTCTGAATGTAGTCTTCTGCACCCGTGGCAAGCCCTTCCAATTTATGCTCCATAGATCCCTTTGCGGATAAAAACAAAATAGGAATGTGTGCTGTTAATTCGTTGTTTTTAAGCTGATTGGCAAGTTGAATGCCATTGATTTCTGGCATCATTACATCACTTATGATGATATCTGGGATGGCCGCCATTGCCTTTTGCAATCCAACCTTACCATCCTCTGCTTCTATTATTTCATAATTTTCATTTAGCTCCTCGACTAGGTAATTTCTAATGTCTTCATGGTCTTCTACTATCAGTATCATGGTGCTTTTGGGATCTATTTCCGGATAGATCAAAGTGCTTTCTACCTTTTGTTCATCGGGGTAGTCGTTGATTCCGACAGGGATGGTCACCGTAAAATGGGACCCTTGTCCGGTATTGCTCACCAATTTTATTTCTCCATTATGAAGTTCCACCAATTCACTGCTAAGTGACAAACCAATGCCACTTCCACGTGATGCCATGGTACTGTCATCAAGCTGATAAAAACGTTCAAAGATTTTACTCTGTACTTTCTCAGGTATACCGGGTCCATCATCGTTTATGTTGATGACCATTTTACCGGTATTTACTAGATCATCTTTGTTTTCAATTTCCTCAAAAGAGACATTGAGCTCAATATTTCCATTTTCGGGAGTGAACTTAAAAGCGTTGGATACGAGGTTTGCTACTATTTTTTCTATAATATCTGCGTCAAAATAAGTGGTGTAATTTTTATTTTCCACATTGATTTGGAAGTTGATATTCTTGTCTTTTGACCAGTAAGAGTATGCAGCATAAATATTTTGAAACAGTAATAAGTTTTTGTGCTGTGTGATTTTGAGCTGTTGTTGTTTGTTTTCCAGTTTTCGGAAATCTAATATTTGATTGACCAGTTCCAACAGTCGTTTACTGTTTTTGTACATCATGTCAAGCACATTTGCCTTAGGAATGACATTGTTTCTGATGTATTTGTCTAATGGAGAAATGATTAATGTAAGGGGAGTGCGCAGTTCGTGAGATATGTTGGTGAAAAACCGGAGTTTCATTTGTGTGATTTCTTCCGATTGACGTACATGAGCTTTTTCGATCTCAAATTTGGTTCTTATCCTTTCTCTTTTAATGATTTCACGAATGATTAAAAAGAAGATGATAGCAAGAAGGGCAATGCCTAAGAGTTTAACCCAGAGAATCTCCCAGAAAGGAGGGGAGATTAGGATGGTTAGGGTGGTTACTTTGTTGTTCCAAATGCCATCCTCGTTGCTGGCTTTTACCATAAAGGTGTAATTGCCAGGTGGGATATTGGTGTAAGTGGCTTTGGGGGTATTGTTTACTTCTATCCAAGATTTATCAAAACCATCGAGCTTGTAAGCATACTTGCACCTCTCGTTGTTGCTGAAATGAATAACCTGAAAACGAAATTCAAACTTTTTGTCAGTGTAATCTAATAGTATGTTATTCTCTACTTCTATGTTTTTTGAGATGTATTCACTGTTCCCTGGTCTTACTAGTTCGTTGTTTACCCACAATTCAGATATGAATACATTAGGCTCCTTTTTACTAAGTTTTACATCGTTTGGTTCAAAAACCATGGGGCCATTATCAGTAGAAAAAACCAGT
>CAXBNB010000420.1:0-4650 GCA_963976505.1 uncultured Reichenbachiellaceae bacterium | reverse complement strand
TCCATCTGGGCTGATCACCACATTGGATTCAAAATATGGAGAATTCACATGTGACCCTAAAGATACCTGCTTGCTAAAAACCTCTATTTGAGCGAATAACGGTGATGTAAGAAGGATAAAAGAAAAAAGAAGAATGATTTTATTCATATTAACAATTGGATAGACCAGTAAAACAACAAAAATGGTGCTACTATTATTGTAATCCAACCTGAAGATAGAAATATTGGAAAGTGCTTAGGATTCGATGGTGGTAAATGCAAACAACAAATAGAACTATATCAATATTTATTATGACTTTATCTTTTTATATTAAAAGTAATTGAGTATCATTGTATGGCATATGGAGAATTATAGATTCTTTATATGGTTATTAATTCAAATATTAGGTTTAGCTCTTGTCCCGTTTTGATGCGTCAAAACGGGATTTTGCTTTTAGTTCAATAAGTCATAAATGAGGTTGTGGATTCTTGGCCTAATGTTCAATTCGTATAATTTTCTATTATCTCTCGTTGGATACACCCTATTAGAAAGAAAAATATACAACAATTGGTTTTCCGGATCTGCCCATACAATCGCTCCAGTATAGCCTGAATGCCCATAACTGGCAGCACTGGCGCCTTTTGCCACACTACTCTTTATACTATCATACTCGATCAAAGGTTTGTCAAACCCAAGTCCTCTTCGGTTGTCTTCATCGCAATATTGACATCTGGTAAACTCATCGATAGTTGTTTTGGAAATGTACTGTACTCCGCCATAATTACCCCCGTTTAAATACATCTGCCAAAGTTTTGCTAAGTCATTGGCACTGCTAAACAAACCTGCATTACCCGAAACTCCTTGCATCATAGATGCCCCTTCGTCATGAACTGTTCCATGTATTTGCTCCATTCTGAAAAAATCATCTGTTTCGGTTGGCACAATCCTGTCTCTGTTAAACCTTTGGGCAGGGTTGAAACGTAAAGTCGAGGCTCCTAATCCATTAAAAAAGTGTCTGTACAAATAATCATCGTACTTTTCACCGGTCTGGTTATAGACAATCTCAGGGTATAGATAAAATGACAATCCAGAATACACATATCCAGGCTTTTCGTTCAACTTGGAATTTTTAATCATTTTATAAATCTTCTTCTCTTTATAATCTTTGTGCAAAAAATATGATGAGGTTGCAACTCTAGTTGGGAACCTCTTTGAAGAATCCCCCTTTATACTATTCCACCTGTATTTCCCATTATTCTTTCTTGATGACAAATAATAAGTGATATAAGACTTCAATCTCGCATTATGCGCCAGCACCTCTCTTACAACAAGATTTTTCTTATTGCCGTGCTCAAAATCAGGCCAATATGTGGAGAATTTCTCATCAAGCTTGAATAAACCGTCATCATACAATTTCATCAACGCCGTAGTAGCTCCCGATACTTTCGAAATAGAAGCCAAGTCATAAATGTCGGTGTTTTCTACCTTGTGATCCCCAATATACGTGTGGTATCCGAAGGATTTTTGATAAAACACAATCCCATTTTTGGCCATTAGTATCTGACATCCAGGAAAAGCCATAGAATCAATGGCTTCTTCTACAATATGAGACACGCCACTGTCTAGCAGGTAAGAAGACACACCTATCTCTTCAGGAATAGAATACTTCATGCGGATAACCTTATCAGTAGTCAACCCATAATTTTCTTGAAACTCAATAGTGCTGTCTTTATTCTTAAGCTTTCCTGTCAAGCCTATTCCACCAAATACAGATTGGATGGCCAAGTCAAAACTTAAATCAGTGCCTTTGGGAGCATAAATAACTGATGCTGCTAAGTCAAATAGTTCCAATTGATTTACAATAGGATTTATAGACTGTACTATCAAAACCACTTGAGTGCTTTTCTTTAAACCTTTCAAATCTGAAGTCAACACTTCAATTTGACTTTTAAAAGTCGCTCCGACCGAATCGATACCTACAATCAGTAAATTATTCGATTGTGGTTGAATGTTCAATGCGACATTTCCTTCAATGCTATAGGACGCTTTATAAGAACCGATTCTTTTTTGGAATGTTTTTTTATTCTCGCTTAAGCCCAAAAAAATTGTTCCAATATTTAATGTATCCAGCTTACTTAGCGGAAGTAGGTCATCCGTATTTTTCAACAACACCAAAGATTCTTCGATTGACCGTCTGTCTACCAATGCAAGGCTATCAAAAGTGGAACCGTATGAATACCATTGCATCATTACATTTAATAGTAAAAGACAACCTGCATGTTTTATATTTTTCACTTCGCGTATTTATTTAAACTTAAAAAAAGTCACCAGAGCCTCTATGTAAAAATAGTCAGAGTCTTTTTAATTACTGAGTTAACGACCTTTTTTGAACATTATAAAATCAACTTCACCAGACGAGAAATCGAGTTCTTTATCCCAAATGGATTCCAACTCTATCGTTACAGAAAATATTCTCAATATAGTTCGATAATATTACGATACTAATTTGTATTTCTTCACATAAACAGTAAATTTGCAATCCGAAAAAATCAATAACAAGAAATTCATGGCAAACCATAAATCGGCTTTAAAAAGAATCAGGTCAAACGGTGCGAAACAGTTGAGAAACAAGTACCAGCATAAGACTACAAGAACTTTTGTCAAAAGGCTAAAAGAAACCACCGACAAGAAAGAAGCTGAAGAACTACTTCTTAAAGTAACTTCAATGATAGACAAGTTGGCTAAAAACAACATTATTCATAAAAATAAAGCCAGCAATCAAAAGTCTAAGTTGACCAAAAGAGTAGCAGCTCTTTAAGTTAAGCTTCAGAACATAAAATAAGCGCCTTTCCTATCGGAAAGGCTTTTTTTGTTTATACGCGTCCCAATTATTTTCTACAGAATCACTTTTCGGATCAGTACCGCCTTATTTATAGAGTAATTCTCTATATTGAGAATAGAATGAATTACCCAAGGAATCTATCCATAAGGAATTGGGCTGAAGAAGACAGGCCTAGAGAAAAACTCCTAATGAAGGGCAAGGCTACCCTATCGGAAGCTGAGTTGATTGCCATTCTGTTAGGATCAGGCACTCGATCAATAAGTGCCGTAGAATTGGCGAAACAACTGCTTTCTGCAGTCGATAACGACTTAAACAAACTGGCAATGCTGTCAGTAAAAGAGTTGATAAAATTCAACGGAATAGGCGAAGCAAAAGCAATAAACATAATCAGTGCTTTAGAAATAGGCCGAAGAAGAAAAGACTCTATATATCAAGAACAGGCAAAAATTCAAAGTTCGAAACAAATCTTTGAGCTTATGAAGGCAGATTTACTCGACTTAGATCACGAAGAGTTTTGGGTGGTTTTTCTCAACAGGACCAATAAGGTAGTAAAGAAAGAGCAATGTAGCTCCGGTGGTATTTCCGGAACAGTCGTTGACTCCCGATTAATTTACAAAAGGGCTATAGAAGAACGAGCCTGCTCGATCATACTTGTCCACAATCACCCATCAGGAAACTTGAAGCCCAGCCAGGCTGACATTGAACTGACTAAAAAAATGAAAGATTCTGGCAAGATACTAGACATTCCCGTCTTAGATCATATCATATTTGCCAACAATGGTTACTTTAGTTTTACAGATGAATCTATATTGTAAGAATGACTAAGAAAATAATAATCCCACTTGCTGCTGTTTTAGTGGTAGCTTTCGTCTATTTCTCCCAATCTGGAGGAGAATCTATTGAGCAATATTCAGAAAAAATAGAGGCTGCTAGAGCTGAAAAAGAGGCATTCATGAAAACTTCCAGTGAATCACCTTTCAAAAACTCGGTGGAGACATTTGAAGGATTGTATTACTTTCCAGCAAACCTAGAGTTTAAAGTGAAAGCCAAAATCGAGCACATTGAAACAAAATCTTACCTGGACTTATCTACCTCCACTGGACAATCTGAAAAATATTTGAAATTTGCTTATGCGAAATTTGAGCTGAAAGGTCAGGAAATGAAATTGCTTCTCCTTAAAAAAGTAAGCGGAGGAAAAAAAGAACCAATATTCACGGCATTTGCGGATGATACTAGTGGGAAGTCAACCTACGGAGGCGGAAGATACCTAGACCTTTCTTTCAAAAACGCAACTCACATTGACTTGGATTTTAACTTGGCCTACAACCCTTACTGTGCTTACAATGACAGCTTCAGCTGCCCCTTCCCTCCTGCTGACAACATACTTCCTGTATCAATAGAAGCTGGGGAAAAACCTTACCATGAGTGATATTTTTTTCTGATTGAAAAGAGGTTGTTACCAATCTCCATCTGAATTTTGAAGCTCCCGTTTTTTCTCATCAAATGCAACTTCATATTTACTAAACTCCTCTTTGCTCATAACGTCGAGCAGTCGCAATACCACACTTTCTGCATAATTGAGGAAATTCATATTGAAACACTGATCAATATATAAAGTAATCAACTTTTTCGAGTACCTATTTACCTCTATGCCCTTGAGCAAAATATCATAGCTCTTTTGCATGTCATCTCCTGTACTATTGAAATACACAATGGCTGCCTCTACTGCCTCCTCGTTGAATGCATTATCAAATCCTAAAGACTCATAAATAGGGCCAGCTAAATCAAATTGTTTCTTAGATTCCAAGTCTTTGGCTTTTTCAATCAAT
>CAXBNB010000419.1:0-4654 GCA_963976505.1 uncultured Reichenbachiellaceae bacterium | reverse complement strand
TCGGGTAAAGTACTTGATACGGAAACAATCCAACTGGCTGTTAAGTCAAAATACAAACACCACAAGAAAACTTTTATCAGTGATGTTGATGGTAGTGTTCAGTACTATAGTGTAGCCCCATCATTGGATCAGGACACTGAAAACCAAGCCATGTTTTTGTCAGTACACGGAGCTTCCGTAGAGGCTGTCAATCAGGCTAATGCATACAAGCAAAAAGATTGGGGACACTTGGTAGCACCAACAAACCGCAGGCCCTTTGGTTTTGCTTGGGAAGACTGGGGCAGGTTAGATGCTTTGGAGGTATTGGCTCATTCAGAAAATTTATTAAAGACTGATCCACAGCATACATATTTGACAGGGCACTCAATGGGAGGTCACGGTACTTGGTATTTAGGTGCAACTTATCCAGATCGTTTTGCTGCAATTGCACCATGTGCAGGTTATCCAGATTTATTAGAGTACAGACAAAGTTTTGTGAGGAGAATGAAGGATCGTCCAGAAGAAGATTTTGTAAGGTTTGGCACTACGAAAGCAGAGTTTCTGAAAAGAGCGGAAGAAACTGGTTTGGAAAATGAAAGCGATGTGTTGTTGGATTCAATGATCAGAAGGGCAGGTAATCCAAGCCGTACCTTAAAACTTAAACGCAACTACTTGCACCACGGGGTATATGTACTGCATGGTGAAGATGATACGGTTGTTCCAACTTTTCTTGCACGCGACATGCGTGAACGTTTAGGTAAATACCATGCTGATTTTACTTATTACGAATATCCGAATGGAACGCATTGGTATGGAAATCACAGTGTAGATTGGAAACCAATTTTTGACTTTTTCCAAGACAGGAGCATCAAGGCACCAAAGGATATAGAGAAAATAGAATTTCATACTGCTTCTCCGGGGGTATCTGCCAGTTCTCACTTCGTTACCATTGTGCAGCAAGAAAAACCATTTGAGATTAGTTCTTTTACCTTTGAAAGAGGTGAAGGTCAAGCCGTGCTCAATACCACTAATACCGAAAGTATGGTCATTGACTTAAAAGAAATGGCTGCATCTAGCGACACCATTTTTGTTGATGAGCAGGAAGTGATCTTTTCTAAAGATGATAATACTGCGTACCTGAAAAAGACAGAAGGACTTTGGGATATAGTCGAGGCTACTTATGCCAATGAAAAAGGACCACAAAGAAATGGCGGATTTAAAGATGCATTTAGACATAAGATGGTTTTTGTCTATGCTTCTAAAGGATCCAAGGAAGAAAATGAATGGTACTACAATAGAGCACTATTTGATGCCGAGAAGTTTTGGTACAGGGCAAATGGAAACGTTGAAATGGTAAAAGATACTGAATTCCGTGCCTCTGATTATTCTGATCAAAATGTCATTCTTTACGGCAATAAAGACAACAATGCCGCTTGGAATACATTGCTCAAAAATTCTCCAATTCAGGTCGCCAACAATCAAATGAAAGTGGGTAGTAAAACATTGACAGGAGATCAATGGGGGAGCTATTTTATTTAAGTCAATGACCATACTTTCGGTATTATCGCTAGTGTTGGTGTCGTCACTGCAACTGGAAAAAAAGGAATGAAAGGAGCTTATGCCAACGACTATCTAGTGAATGGCACTACTTTTCCTGACGTATATATTTTCGATGATACCATGATGCAATCGGGTATTTCTGGATTGAAATGCAGTGGCTTTTTTGGAAATGACTGGTCGGTTGAGAGCGGCGATTTTGTATGGAGGAACTAAGCGATAGGATAATGCTAAGAATTTAATGGACGTTTGTTTATATTTGACTCTAAGAGTTAAATAACCAACAAATTATGAATTTAATCCAGAAGGTACCACTTACTTTACTATTGGTTTTGGCTGTATCGATAGCCAATGCACAAACCAGCACTCCTTCATTTTTTAGTAGCAATATGGTATTGCAGCAAGATGAAGAGGTAGCCATTTGGGGCAATGATGATCCTAAAACTTCAATAGAAGTTTCGGGCAGTTGGGGTAAATCTGTTACAGGAAAAACTAATAAAGATGGAAAATGGAAAGTGAAGTTAAAGACGCCTGTTGCTGGTGGCCCCTATACCGTTACCATCAAGGGAAGCAAAACAATCCAATTAGAAAATGTGTTGATTGGAGAAGTTTGGATCTGTTCTGGACAATCCAATATGGAAATGCCATTGAAGGGGTATAATAACCAACCAATAAATGGGAGCAATGAAGAAATTCTTAATTCTACTAATGACAGGATCAGGTTATTCAATACGGAGCGTGCATCGAGCCTTTTACCTGAAGAAGATGTACCAGGCAAATGGTTGACTACTGATCCCAACAATGTTGGGGAATTTAGTGCTACGGCCTACTTTTTTGCCAAAAAACTGGAAAGCATATTGGATGTGCCAATTGGTTTGATCGAAACTTCATGGGGAGGTTCAACCGCAGAAGCATGGGTGGATGGTACTACGATTGAGCAGTTTGAAAACCTGAAAGTTCCAAATGAAATTCCAAATAGGGGAGTCAATCATTTTCCAACACTACTGTACAATGCTATGATCAATCCTTTTATAGGCTATAATATAAAAGGTGCTATTTGGTATCAAGGAGAATCAAATCGAAAAAGGTCTGAACAGTACAAAAAACTGTTTCCGGCAATGATTGAGCTTTGGAGGGAAAAATGGCAACAAGAATTCCCATTCTATTTTGTTCAAATTGCTCCCTTTGGTTATAATGAAGGTGTCAATTCTGCTTTCCTTCGGGAAGCGCAATTGTATGCCATGCAAAATGTATCTAATACGGGCATGGCTGTAACAATGGATATTGGGGATTGTGATTTCATTCATCCAAGAGAAAAGAAGTTAGTTGGTGAAAGATTGGTTTATTGGGCTTTGGCTAAAACTTATAATATTGGTGGAGTGGCTTTTAGCGGCCCTGTGTATAAGTCATTGGAAAAAGCCGATGAGGGTAGAATGGTGTTGTCCTTTGATTTTGCCACTAATGGCTTATCTTCTTTTGGATACGAATTGACTGGATTTCAAATAGCAGGAGAGGATAAGAATTTTTTTCCAGCTCGTGCAAGAATCAATGGAAACAAAACCATAACTGTTTGGTCTGATGTAGTAAAGGAGCCTGTATCTGTAAGGTATGCCTTTGACAATTGTACAACAGGCAGTCTATACAATGTAGAAGGCTTGCCAGCTTCATCCTTTAGAACAGACAACTGGGACAAGTAAATCCCAATTGTCTGTTTATTTTATTAGCCGAATGCCTTACTTCAATTCGTAGGCCGCCACTGTATTGCCAAAGAAAGTAGGAACGAGTAATAGATTCTTTTCTGCTATGAACTCAACATCTGCTGCATTTAGTTTCTCTGCTTTTGTGTCGAGTAACTTGGTTTTGGTGCCTTCAGATTTTACAAAATAGACTTCACCATGCCAACTGGAAACTAGGTAATCATTTCCAACAGGTACCAAGCCATCTCCACCTTTTAGCCCTTCACTCTTGATGTCTATGGCTTTGGAAGTAATATCTATACTCATGAAATTACCACTTCCAAATGCGGCAACCATCATTTTGTTGCCCTGACTCAGAAGTCCATTTGGTCCACCTAATGAATCATCCTCAATCCATGTAGATATAAGACCATCTTTGTAAGTATATATCTTATTGCCTCTACTATCTGATATAAATACTGTCTCATCTGCTGATACCGTGATGTCATTAAGGAAAATACTTCCGATGACAGGAATCCGATCGGTTATTGAGCCCGATTTGATATCAATTGCTACCAATTCATCAATATTGGTGACATATAATGTATTGCCAATCATACCCATCCCTTTGGGGGCATCAATACCTTCCACCCAGTTCAACTCTAGTATCTCACCGTTGGTGGATATTTTGGAAATGAATCCGTCATTGTCTTGTGCGTCAGGAGGTACATTACCAATATTAGCGACATAGAGCACATCATTGGATTTGTCGTAGTAAACTGATTCACAGGTTGTCAGCAGTGTATCAGTCTCCCATACTTTTGTCACGCTTTTTTGCTTTATGATTACATTCGTTGAGCTTATTTCATTGTTTGAATCTTTCTTTTCTGTTTTGCAAGCAATGATTAGGCTACAAAATGTTAGAAGTACTAAATAGGATAGAGGTTTCATTTTTCTTAAGATTTAGATTTGATTGATCAATTTAAGAAAATGCATGTAAAAAAAAGAAGCTGCCTCATATTATTGAGACAGCTTCTTTAAAATTATTTTGAGTTTTTAAGACTTAGTTGCTCAAGCCATTTTTGATTAGGAAGTCATCGTATAAAGTTTTGAAATCTTCTACTTCAGGCGAAAGCTCAATGGCTTCTTCATATTTGGTCAAAGCATCTAATAACAAATTGTTTTCTTCATAGAAAGATGCATAGATCAATTTATTAAGAGGAGAGTCATCTGATACTTCTGCTTTCAAGATGTCTAAGTTGTCTTTGATTGCTTTAGCATCGTCTTCAGACATTCTTTTGATACCATAGTCAGATGATTTCAAATCGTCATTGCCTTTTACTTGAACATTGAAAATTACCAGCCTTTCATTTGCTAGATTTTCATCATCAAGGTTTAGTTTAATGCTTGTTTTTTGTGTTTCGGCTTTGAAGATTTGCTCA
>CAXBNB010000418.1:0-4683 GCA_963976505.1 uncultured Reichenbachiellaceae bacterium | reverse complement strand
CCTTCAAGAGAAGTCAGAGAATTGAAGTGTCCAGTGCCATTTATATTTTAAAGTTGTTTTTTTGAGTCAAATTAAATGCTCGCCATTCCAGGCTTCAAAGGTTTTTTATGTGGGAGAGTGATAGTAATGGTTGTTCCAAAACCTACTTTTGATTCGAAAGTGATATTACCGCTGTGTTCCTTGATGACGTTATAGACCGTAAATAGGCCAAGTCCTAAACCTTCTCCTACATCCTTTGTTGTGAAAAACGGGTCGGAAATATTGGGTAAAATGTCCTCAGGAATTCCTACCCCATTGTCTTGAAATGTAATTATTATATTGTCTCCTACTTTTTCAGATTTGATCATTATTTTACCAACGTCTGGAATAGCCTGAATGGAGTTGGTTAGTATATTAAGAAAAGCCTGATTCATTTTTCCAGGGTTTCCTTTGAACCCTTTAATGTTTGGATCTAATTGTTTTTCAATCGTAATTCTGTATAGAATTTCATTGTTAAGTATGACTAGGCAATTGTCAAGAATGACATTTAAGTTGCAATTTCCGTGATATTGGTCTTTGGTATGTACATATTGGTTGAGACTGGTTATGATTTTTACGATACGATCCACACCATCGTTGACCCCATTCAGCAGGCCTTCAATATTTTCATTGTCTTTTACTTCCTTTTGGTTTTTAATATGTAGGGCAATCCCATGAATGCCCCCTTTGATATAATTCAGTGGGTTGTTTATTTCGTGGGCTATGCCAGAAGTCAATAAACCCAATGAAGCCATTTTTTCAGATTGAATAAGTTTATCCTGTGTGTTCTGCAGTTTGTCCAATGTGCTTTTGAGCTCATTTTTTTGAGTGGAAATATCATTGTTGACCTGTTCCAGATTCTGAGTACGATCTTGTATGATGGATTCTAGGTGGGTCTTGTATTTTTCTAATTCCAGTGCAGTATTTTTTTCATCGTCGATGTTGCTGATAACGGCCAACATCCGATCATGTGTTCCGATTTTAACTTGTTTCAGGGTGATAGATACCCAAAGTGTTTGGCCTGAATCTTTACGAATTTTCCAGTCAGAAGTAGTAGCTTGATAGCTATTGGTTTTATTGAAAATAAGCTCAAATAGACTATAGCTAAACTCTTCATTATAATCAAAAAGGCGTTTGGGAAGATTCTCATTATTTTCTAGTTGAGGTACACCGTATATATTTAATAAAGAATTATTGTAATCAACAATCTCACTTTTAAGATTAAGTATGACAATAGCATCACTGGTAGCATTGAAGATCTCATAGTAGTTCTGCTCATTCTCCACTATTTTAGCATTGCTTTCCTTTAGGTCTGCGATCATTCGCTCATAGGTATTATTGAAATATAGTAGTGTCAGAAAAAGTACTATTGATACAGCAATTATCATTAAGACATGAATTAACCAAGAAAAAACGGTGTTGGGGTCTCCTGTCGCTTGTTTCAAATGGCCACCAACATGTAAGTAGCCTATGATTCCTATAAAAATGAGACAGCAGCAGTATACGGTAACTGTTTTTTTTACTGAAAAAGAAAAAAAGGAGAAAAGTGGTATTAATATGAGTAAAACTTTGTTGGCTGCTAATGCGCCCCAAACATATAAATCAGTAAGAATGATAAAACTAATTCCTGTTATTATTATAATAGACTTTGTCTCAAGCCCGATTTTTTTTCGATAGAAAGTGGTAATGCTAAGAGTAGCTAAAAACAACAGATCAGTTAAGAATGAAAATTGAAAGCCAACTACAAAAAAGTTGCTTAGGCTAAGTAAATAGGTGATAAGTGTAATGATTGATCCAAAAATCAAAGCTTTATCGACAATTTTTTCTTTGTCTAATTTTAGAATGGAATTGGTTGTCAGGGACATGTTGATTAGCAAATATTTTTTTTGATCAGAAGATCATAGTAATATAATGTTGAATTATCTAAAGGTACTGCATAAAATTATTATTAGCACTGGCTTAAATAATTTTCATAAACTAGAAATGTTGTTTGCAAGACAACATGATTACTCAATCTTCCTCAATTTTCCTGAATGGAACCATTTGAATATGTGGTTATACTTACATCATTAATACTTGCGTTGGGTATTGCCAAGATACTTACGGACATAGCAGATATGGTGTCTCATTGGAAGATGGTTAAATTAAGTATTCCACATAGTATTTATGTTTTCGTGGTTTTCTTTCTTCATTTACAGGAATGATGGATCAATTATGAATATTCAAAAATGCTTGATGTATGGACACTCCAGATGGTTTTTGGTATATTAATATTTCCAATATTGCTATTTATTCAAGCTCGGATGCTGTTTCCTACAGGGTTGAGAAGCTCAGATACTGATATGAAATGGTATTTTGAAGACCAGTGGCGTTGGTTGTATTCTATGGGGCTATGACGGTGGTGGTCAGTATTTTGCACAATGTTTTGATTTCAATTATTCCTCTTGCTGAGTAGATACAGCTATTTGTACTATTGATTGCTTATCTGCTTTTTGTGATTCTCAACATTCGCAATAAAGCAGCTCATATTGTATTTCTTGGTCTACAATTGACTGGCTGGATCATATACACTGTTACTGAAGTGAGTGTTTTGCAGGTTTTTTTTAATGTTATTGGTTTTCTAAGGCGACAAATTTATGCTGAATACTATCCTTGTCAACTGTCCATAGCCTGAATCCCAAGGGTCTTTTGTCAAAGTTTTTGCTGGTTACTTCTCCACTTACAAGTTGGATTCCCTTGTAGTTGTTGATGATGGTTTTGTGGGTATGACCTGAAAGATATGCCTTCACATTTTTTTGCTCAAACAAGTTCAGTAATTCTTTTCTTTTGGTTTGGGGTAAATTGAAGTATTGATCTTTTTCATCTGGTGCTTCTAGGTATAATGGAAAGTGACCCACAACAAAAACAGGTTCTTGTTTTTTATTCATTTCCTCTAATTTATCTTTGAACCACTTGTCGTGCTTTTCAGATTCTATGCCTGTAGGTACTTTCCAAAGCTGAGTGTTACATACCAGAAATGAGTGTCCTTTATTTTGAAAGTCAAAATAATCCTTTCCAATAGCATTTCTGTATTTGACCAGACTGGAATCGCTTGGGGTATTTTCTACATCATGATTGCCGGGAGCACAATAACACGGCATGTTAAATCCATTTTTTATAAAGTTGAAATCATTGAAAGAACTGTCAGTAGCATTGTTGACTAAGTCTCCGCAAATCACCACAAAATCCGGGGCGAGGACGTTGATTTGTTTCACAGCCTGTTCAAATGTTTGCTTGTCATGTTCGTATCCGCCCATGCCTAGTTGTGTGTCGCACATTTGTACAAATGAGAATGGTTCTTGTACCTTATCCTTGCATGACAGTAGTAAGCTTAAAATGAGTGAGAATAAAAAATAAGAAGCTTTCATAAAATAGGATTTAGGGTGAAAAATTATCGTAAAATTCAGTGTTTTATTGAATTCTTTATAAAAAATAAGGATAAAAATACTGCATTATTCAGAAGTGAGTCCGTTTGAGCAAAAAGTTGTTGTGAATTTTACCTACATTTGGAGATTATATAAACAACATAACTCTATGCTAAGAAAAAAAGCCGACCTAAAGACGTTACTGTGGATGATTGCATCGACGGCTCTCTTTTTTTTCCTTTGGAATTCAAGCGAATTCATTTGGTGGCTATACATTCCATACCTGTACTTTGCTATATGTTTTTCTGTATTTGCTCATAACCACAATCACCTTTCGATTTGGAAAAACAAATACTTGAATCAATTTCATAGCTGTTGGATAACCATATTCTATGGGTTTCCGACGTTTGCATGGATTCCGACCCATAATACAAACCATCACCGACATAACAATAAAGAGCCAGACTATACCAAAACCTATATGGTGTCTGAAAAAAACAATCTTTGGACTCTGTTGATTTATCCTACCTTGAGTGGAATGGCACAACAAAGGGCTGTATTCAATTACTATAAAGAGCAATATGGTAAAAATTGGGAGAAGTTTACTTTCTACACACTGCAGATTGTATGCCTTGTTTCATGGATTGCTGTTGCCTTCATTTTAGATTGGCAAAAAGCACTGTTGTATGTGTTTATTCCTCAGCAAATCTCTTTGAATGTTGTACTTGTATTCAATTATATACAGCATGTGCATGCCGATGAAGAATCAAAATACAACCATTCCAGAAATATAGTAGGCAAGCCTCTGAATTTCTTTCTCTTTAACAACGGGTTCCATACTATCCACCACATGCAATCAGGACTCCATTGGAGTGAAACGCCTGCTGCCCATAAAAAAATAGATCACTTAATTGATGATGATTTGAAAGAGCAGTCAATGTTGTGGTATTTGTTTAGGGTTTACATCTTAGGACTTTTTGTACGTAGCGTAAGGACTGATTCAATGAGATTAGCTAGGCGTGAAAAAGAAGTTGAAACTGAGAATGTCTCTGCCAATGTGAGTGCAGTAGCCGTGTAGCTAGAAGACTTTGGGCTTTTTGACGGCTTAGTTTATTCTATCAGAATATCATATCGATCTAAAAGACCTGCTATTCCAGTTGTTGAGAATTTTGCTTTCTTAATTCTGTTGATTTCAGGATCTATAGAGTAGGCCTCTCATGAAAAATACCAGAGGTTAGACATAATTGATTTAGTTTTTTTA
>CAXBNB010000417.1:0-4690 GCA_963976505.1 uncultured Reichenbachiellaceae bacterium | reverse complement strand
ATACTTGACCAATCCACGAGCAGTATCTTCTTTTGCTGTAACCAAATACCCCTCATGCCATATCCTAGAAGGAAACTCTTGAGCACGAGCGGAACTGAAATAAATTGTTAATAATAGTAGCGCAGTATATTTAATTAGTCTTTTCATTCTTTAGAATGTTGTGTCCCATTTTATCTCTCTTCGTTTCAAGATACTTTTGGTTGTGCTTATTTGGAACAGTTTCTATTGGTATGTTCTCAACAATTTCCAAACCGTATCCCATTAATCCAACACGTTTTTTTGGGTTATTTGTTAGCAACTTTATTTTCTTAATACCAAGATCATGGATAATTTGAGCCCCAACCCCATAGTCACGTTGGTCCATATCAAAACCCAATTTCAAATTGGCTTCCACAGTATCAAGACCTTCCTCCTGCAATTTGTAAGCTTTCAATTTATTGATTAACCCAATACCTCTACCCTCTTGATTCATGTATAAAACTACGCCTTTCCCTTCCTTCTCTACCATTTCCATGGCGCTGTGCAACTGAGTACCGCAATCACATCGGCATGAGCCAAATATATCTCCGGTGGCACAAGATGAATGTACCCTTACCATCACTGCTTCTTCTTCTTTCCACTCCCCTTTGATCAAAGCCAAGTGTGTTTCATCCGTATTGATCTGCTTGTAGGCTACCAAATCAAAATTCCCGAATTCAGTTGGCATTTTTACATCGATCTGTCTTTCTATCAAAGACTCTTTTTCCATGCGGTAGGCTATCAAATCCTTGATCGAGATCAGTTTTAAATTGAACTGGTTTGCCACCTTTCTTAGATCCGGCAAACGTGCCATGGTTCCGTCTTCATTCAGTATTTCTACCAAAACACCTGCAGGATACATTCCTGCCAGACGAGCCAAGTCTATGGCAGCTTCGGTATGTCCCGATCTTCTGAGGACTCCACCCGCTTTTGCTTTTAGTGGAAAAATATGCCCCGGCTTGCCAAATTCTTCTGGTTTGATGTCAGGATTTACCAGCGCCTTAATGGTTTTCGATCGATCACTCGCCGATATACCGGTAGTAGCCCCATATCCCAACAAATCGATAGAGACAGTAAATGGCGTCTCATGTAGTGCTGTATTCTCACCTACCATGAGTTTCAACCCCAATTCATCACAACGCTCCTCAATCAGTGGCGCACATATTAGCCCACGTCCATGTGTGGCCATGAAATTGACTATTTCCGGAGTGATACTCTCGGCAGCACATATAAAATCACCTTCATTTTCTCTATCTTCATCGTCCACTACAATGACTACCTCTCCTCTTTTTATAGCTTCTATCGCCTCTGATACCTCGTCTAACATCTTTTATTATTTATGAATTAAATAGTTGTTTCTATTAAATGACAATTTGGTTAAATATTATTTCATGGTAACCACAATGCCTAAAATTTCGGCGATTGACATTTCGTATTTTTTTAAATCTCGCTGAGTCATTAAAATTTCATTCGTTTCATTTTCATCTTTCGATACTTTTAACTTCTCCATGTTCTCATGAGTCAGCTTTTGCACGATCCTGAGTTTCAACCTTAAAATGTTCGTATAAGTTGCATTTTTCAATACATCTTTTTCGTTGGGTACTATTATTTTATACTTATCCTTCCACTTTGGGCTCAGCTCATACCTATCGGTCATCAAATCTACTGCAACTGATTTATATTCAGCATTGGATGAATCCAATAGGTAATTGGCATCTATTATGATTCCATCAAGTAATTTCTCTTTAAAAAGAGCAAATATATTTTTATACACTGGGGTTTCAAACTCCAGGTCTTCGGATTCTGAAATAAAATAATCGATCAGAAGCAATTCCTGTTCTTCACTTCCATTGATCAATTCCATACCATAGTTGAGCAGCATGCGGATACTTTCTCTCTCTTGCTTGTGAATGGCATCTGACCTTTCTGTTTTTTCATCCTTCTCCTGAGTGAAAGTTTCAGGAACAACAAGTTCAGCCCTTTCTTCTTTTTTAACAGTATCTCTACGCTTGTTGATCAAAAGCTTATTCAGCTCATTGATCAAAACCGTTTCTTCGATATTGAGTAAGTTGCTACATTCTTGCAGATAGACCGATCTTTTAATAGGATCAGGTATTAAAGAAATGCTATGCACAATTTCTCTAATAGATTCGGCTTTTTTGATCGGGTCGCTTTTCCCCTCCGATATAAAGACAGAAGCCTTAAAGGCTATGAAATCTTTGGCATTCTCGTCCAAATATTCCTTAAATCCTTCAGCTCCCAGATTTTTTGAATAACTGTCAGGATCTTCACCTTCTGGAAACGGAACAGCTTTTACGTTAAGTCCTCCTTCCAGAATCATATCAATGCCCCGCATTGACGCTTTTAAACCTGCCTTATCTCCATCGAACAATACCGTAATATTGTCGCTGAAGCGCTTTATCAATTTTATCTGATCATCTGTAAGCGACGTACCAGATGAGGCCACCACATTATGGATACCCGCCTGATGTAATGAAATAACATCCGTATATCCTTCCACCAAATAACAATTGTCTTCATTGCGAATGGTGTTTTTGGCTTGAAAAATACCATAAAGAATGTTACTCTTATGGTACAAATCCGTTTCCGGACTATTGATGTATTTGGGTTGGTTCTTATCATTCTTAAGTATCCGTGCACCAAATGCAATTACCTTTCCGGTAATATTATGAATTGGAAAAATGACTCTTCCTCTAAAACGATCGTATTGCTTCTCTTCTTTTACGATTTTGAGTCCAGCCTTTTCTAGAAAATCTTGATTGTGACCATTTTCCTGAGCACTTTTGATCAGGCCATCCCATTGGTCAAAAGCATATCCTAAGTCGAACTTATCTATGGTCTCTTCACTGAAGCCTCTTTCCTTAAAATACGAAAGTCCAATACTTTTACCCTCATCTGAGTTGTGAAGGTTATTTTTATAATAGTCTTTAGCGAAATTTAGGATTATGTATAGACTCTCTCTAAGGCTTTGCTCCTCTTTGAAATTATCGGGCATTTCATCCTCTTCAACTGTAATGCCATACTTTTGAGCCAAGTACTTCAGTGCCTCAATGTAACTGAGACCATCTACCTCCTGCAAAAAACTTATCGAATCACCTCCTTTGCCCGAACTAAAACACTTGTAAATTCCTTTTGAAGGTGACACCACAAATGAAGGGGTCCTTTCATTGGTGAAAGGGCTCAATGCTTTATAGCTACTGCCACTCTTTTTCAGGCGAACAAAATCATTGACAACTTCATAAATATCCATTCTGGATTTTATTTCATCAATGGTGGCCTGATTGATCATAGAAGGTTTATTGAATTAAAGACTCCTTTTTGGGTCTTATCAAGAGCAAATCTAAAACTTATTTTAATTCAAAGTATTGGTTTATCGAATAGGATTTCGTGTACTTAAATTTAGGTTCTCCAAAAATTGATTTAGAACACTTAAATGCAAGGGTCATATAATATTTCGAACAAATAAACCTTTTGTTCGAATAGCCGTATATCTTTGCATTGCCCTTCTGGGTATTTTATTTGATTAATTTTCTAACATTACAACGTATCGTTCTAAACTATAATCCATGAAAAACTTTATCCTATTTACCATCCTCGCATTGTCAACAGTTTTGACAGAATCCTTCGCACAAACAACTCCAAAAAAAGAGTTTACTGTAAAAATGTCTGAAACAGATATCAGCATTCAACCAGGAAAAACACAAATTATTGATGTTACAATCAATAGATCAAAATCTTACAGTAATACCAAAATAGATTTGGTATTCGGAAGTGCCTTACCTGAAGGAGTTTCTATCAGCTTTAAAGATGGGATCAATCCCTTAACTCAACAACAAATGATCATAACCATCAATGAAGATGCTATGGGTATATCTAAAACATTGATATTGAAAGCAAAAAGCAGTAGGGTTACTAAAGGTGTGATGTTTAAATTAAAAACCAATGAAACTATAATAACTAACAATTAGCTTTCGACCCTTCTTAAGGGTAACTAGAAACCATTTGTGCCTGATGAAAGAGTGATACATATTTACTCTTTCATCAGGCATTTTCATGATAAACCCTCTGTATATAATTGATAATTGTCAGTTGATAATCTTAGCTTTCTTCCTAATTTTGCATATAATTTGATCTACAATCATGCACAAATCACTCCTTTTAATAGTTTTCCTTGTACTATCACAGCAGGCATTTTCTCAATTTTCCCTTTCTGGTGAAGTCAGACCTAGGTATGAATTTAGAAATGGCTATCAGGCTTTGTCACAAAATTTCAGTGAATTCGGATCATTTATAGATCAAAGGACAAGAATCAATTTTGACTTCAAAAATCAGGATTATATATTCAAAGTAGTGATGCAAGACATCCGTACATGGGGAAGTCAGTCTCAATTGGTAAACAACGATGGCGCACTCACTTCAATACATGAAGCATGGGGAGAAGTATTATTCACCGGTAAATATTCACTGAAAGTAGGGAGACAAGAGATAGCATATGATGACCACAGGATTTTTGGCAATGTAGGTTGGGCACAACAAGCCAGAAGTCATGATGCTGCTATTGCTAAATACAAAACAGACGATTTTAAATTAGACATGGGTTTTGCCTTCAATCAGGACAGTCCGAATTCATTGGACACCTATTACTCAGTTT
>CAXBNB010000416.1:0-4694 GCA_963976505.1 uncultured Reichenbachiellaceae bacterium | reverse complement strand
CAGCCGGTCGCGGTGTGGGACGACGAGGTGATGAATGATTTCAGGGGCTATCCCGCCTCGTGCTCCACCGATCAATTCCGGATCATCTTTCAGGTCCAATGCAAGACAATATCTCGTTGTTTTCATATCGATATAGTTGTTTGTAAAGTTTTATTTATTTCTATCAACACCTGCTAGAGCACGGTCCAAATGAACATAACCCCCATCTACAAATAAAAACTGTCCGGTGATGTGCGAGGCTCTGTCTGACATAAGGAAAACGGTCATGTCAGCAATTTCTTCACTGGTGGTCATTCTGCCACCCAACGGTATTTTTTCAGTGATTGCTTTCAGCTTAGCTTCAGGATCGTCAAATGACTTGAGCCAATTCTCATAAAGAGGCGTCATCACTTCTGCAGGAATAACGGCATTGACCCTGATGCCGTGCTGCAACAGCTCCACTGCCCATTCTCTGGTCAAAGCCAACTGAGCACCTTTGGATGCAGCATAACCTGATGTACTTCCCTGCCCTGTCAAGGCAGTTTTAGAACTGATGTTCACAATAGATCCTTTACTTTTTTTCAAGGCATCAAGACAAAAATGAGCCAGATTGTAATAGTGGTGCAGGTTTTTCTCTAAAGAGCCAAGGAACTCTTCAGGACTTCCCGACTCCAACCCTACTCCATCATTGATCCCAGCATTATTGATCAACCCATCGATACTGCCATACTTCGCCAAAGTCTGGTCAACCACACTTTTGCAATTCTCTGCTGAAGACAATTCCACTTTGATGAAAAATGATTCCTTTCCTTCAGCAGCAAATTCTTTCACCAGATGATCTCCAGAAACCTGATCTCGACCGGCAATTACGGGAATGGCTCCCTCAGCAATCAGACACCTTGTGATGGCCTCACCTATACCTTTTGAACCACCAGTTACTATGATTACTTTATCCTTTATTTTTAAATCCATAATTGAATAGTTTTATTATTTCGTTGTTATTCCAATTTCAGCAATGACTGCTTTGTTGCTGTCATCCATCACCTTATCTGCTACCAGCTTGATGTACCTGCCACTTACTGGTTTGTTAAAATCTACCTGTTGTTCCAATGGGTTGTTGACAATATTTGAAAACTCTCCCTTGGAAGCCAATACCCATTTCTTATTGTCTTTGCTCGTGTAAAAACTATAGTGGGTTATTAAACCTGACACCCACCTGCTTTGGGTAGGTGTATAGTTAAATCCTGTCAAAGTCTCTTGTGTACCCAAATCCAATACCACCTGGATATTGCCCTTGCCTTTTTCTAATGTCCAATTTGAATTTGGATTGTCGTCTATGGCCTTTACAGATTCGTCAGATGCATTCAGTATTTTCCAATCTTTCTTGCTGATGTCAAAGCTCTTTTCCACCAAATCACTTTGGCGTTTTGTTTTCGGATCATAAGAAAAAGCCTTGATGGTAGCTGGTTGACTCACTTCAAAGGTATTGTCGTATTTCTTTGATTGCAACGTAGGCTTACCACCATCCAATGTGTAGTAAACCTCTACCCCTTCTTCAGGTGTATTCAAGCTTACCATTCCATTTTTGTCTCTGTTTACAACAGGAGCATCTACGATCACTGGGGCATTGTATAAACTGATATTGGAAATAACAGGGCATGCCTTAGCATCAATGATGTTCAACCTGACTTTTGTTGCTACCACATTGTCAAACCTTAATATTCTTTTGTACCCTATCGTAGTTTGATTGTCAATGGTTTTCCAATTGCCATCGACCTCTGCTTCCAATGAAAAAGCTTTGACCCGCTGGCCAAGCGTGATATATTCCTGTACTAAGAACCTGTTAAACTCGGTTGGTTTGTCCAAATCTATGGTAATGGAAGCAGCAATTTGTCCATCACCAGTTGCCCAATAGGTATCTTTATTTCCATCATTGACGTTGCTGGCAGCATACGCGTCACCCCTAACATTCGTTGCGCTTGCGGCTTTGTTCAACGCAAGGTCTTCTGCGAAATCAAGTTTCAACTGTTTGGTCAACTTATTAAGCTGCTTCACATCGTTTTCATGCACCAACCCTCGCCTGTCCAGTGGAAAATTGAGTAAGAAATTGCTGTTTTGACCAATAGACTTATAATAAATCTCTAATAATTCGCTCAAAGACCTCACTTTGTTGTCTTCCGATTGGTGGTAATACCAACCGGGTCTTATGGACACATCTGCTTCTGCAGGCACCCAGTGCGTACCATTTTCTTGTCCGGGAGAATATTGCTTGGCATATTCCGGCATTCCACCATATACTTCATCCCTAAGCAAAGGTGACCATGTGGTTGGATAGGCATAGCCATGCTCGTTTCCAACCCAGCGAACGTCAGGTCCGCCATCACTGAAAATCACGGCATTGGGTTGCAGTTCACGGATAATCTTGATGGTATTATCCCAATCGTAATAGCTCCTTTTGTCCACACGCCTTTCCTCATTGGCTCCACCATAATATCCATCTCCACCATTGGCACCATCGAACCATACTTCGAATATGTCTCCATAATTGGTCAACAACTCCCTCAGCTGATTTCTGAAATAGGTGATGTACTCCGGTTTGCCATAGTCTTTATGGTTTCTATCCCAAGGAGACAGGTAAACCCCCATTTTAAGGCCGTACTCTTTGCATGCTTCTGCAAGGTCTTTCAATACATCTCCTTTTCCATCTCTCCATACTGAATTTTTCACCGAATATTCAGTATATTCAGAAGGCCACAAACAAAAGCCATCATGGTGTTTGGCAGTAATGATCAATCCTTTCATTCCAGCTTCTTTTGCCACCTTAGCCCATTGTCTTGCATCCAAGGCAGTAGGATTGAATAGCTCCGGAGACTTATCGCCATACCCCCACTCTTGATTGGTAAAAGTATTCATATTGAAATGTAGGAATCCGTAGAATTCCATTTCTTGCCAGGCTACCTGCTGTTGAGTTGGTACAGGCTGTACTGGTTCTGGTGGTGCAACCGGAGTGCTACAAGAAACCAATATTGCCAATATAAACCCAATAAAATATTTTCCTTTTCCTGATAAAATTATCATATCCAAATTCTTAAATCCAATTAAGCGATTGCAAAAAAATTAAGGTTTAATCATGTGCTTGGCATAATTGAATCCCAGCTCATCAAATCTTTTGAATTGAGCATCCATGCGTTGGGTAAACCCACTCCAATCCCTGCTTGATTTTGGACTCCAAACCACTTCTGCCAGAGCAGTCATTCGAGGCAATACCATGTACTCTGCATGTGCAGGTGTTTTAATGTATTCTGACCACACATTGGCTTGAGCTCCTAAGATATATTTGGCTTCTTCAGCAGTCAACTCTTCCGGTACAGGCTCATAAGAATATACTTTTTCCACACTGGTGAAACCACCAATGGCCAATGGCTCGTTTTCTTTGTCTTCGGTCTGATAATGATCAAAATAGCAATGAGAGCCTGGCGTCATGATCACATCATGGCCTTGCTTGGCAGCTTCTATGCCACCTTTAATCCCTCTCCATGACATCACTGTGGCATTTGGAGCCAAACCACCTTCGAGTATTTCATCCCAGCCAATGATTGCACGTCCTTTGCTGTTGATGAATTTCTCCATGCGGGTAATGAAATAGCTTTGCAACTCATGTTCGTCTTTCAGTCCTTCCTTTTTGATCAAATCCTGGCAGAATGCACTTTCTTCCCACGCTTTCTTAGGACATTCATCACCACCAATATGCACATACTTACTTGGGAAAAGTTCGAAAACTTCTGTCAGTACATTTTCCAAAAACTTGAATGTTTCTTCTTTTGGACAATACACATCATTGAAAACACCCCATCGGGTAGCCACCTCAAAAGGGCCATCGGTACATCCCAATTCTGGGTAGGCTGCCAAAGCGCCAAGTGAATGACCTGGCATTTCGATCTCTGGAATTACGGTCACAAACCTTTCTTTGGCATAGGCCACAATTTCCTTTACCTCTTCCTGGGTATAAAACCCGCCATAACGTTTGCCATCAAAAGTCATGTCCTCAAGTTTAGCCCCTCCATGTCCAATCAATGTCTCTTTTCTCCATGCACCAATTTCTGTCAGTTTAGGATATTGTTTGATCTCAATTCTCCATCCCTGATCCTCAGTCAAATGCCAGTGCATGGTATTCATTTTGTGCATGGCGATCAGATCAATGTATTCTTTCACAAAATCAACAGGAAAGAAATGTCTTGCTACATCAAGGTGCATTCCTCTGTATTTGAAACGTGGATTGTCTTCAATTTCAACAGCCGCTATTTTCCATGACTGATCCAGTTTGCTTTTGCTTTCAATCTCCGTAGGCATCAACTGACGTAGCGTCTGAACACCGTAAAATAATCCTGCTGGTTTTTTCGCCTTAATTATCACCTGATCTTTGGTCACAGAAAGTGTGTACCCCTCATCTCCTGAAATAGCATTGTCAAGAGATAAAAAGATGTCTCCGTCTTCCGGTTCGTTTCCATTATTCACTTCCAGGCTGAAACCAGTTGATTCTTTGATCAAGTTTTGAAATGCATTTGCAGCATAGGTCATTTCTTCTTCAGATCCATTCAAAATAATTTTGGAAGAAGCGGTAAGTGTAAACTGACCATCTACTTTGGTCAATTTCTCAGGCATTGGAATAATGCTGTACTCATTTGGAGTGGCTACCTCGGCACATCGACTGCAGA
>CAXBNB010000415.1:0-4706 GCA_963976505.1 uncultured Reichenbachiellaceae bacterium | reverse complement strand
CGATTTTTCAATCATTTGTGCGAGACCATTTCCCATTGTTCCAGCCCAAGTCGTTTCTTCATTGTCAATCAGTATAGCCCCAACCTGATTTCCAGGAAAACCATTTCTAGTATTAAAATGAGAATACTGAATGGGTAAAGAATTGTCGTAGTTGAAATTAATCTTGTATAACCCGTTTAATTTGGTACCTAGCCAAAGGTCTCTATCTGAATTTTCATCTATGGATACTATGCTGTGGTTGGGTAATATTTCGGTCTTATAAGCCCTATCCGGTATCTTTCCAGACTTGTCTCCAACAGCAGTGACCATATACAACCCATCGTCTGCTGTGCCCGCCCAAAAACCTTTATTCTTTTTTCTAGCCTTAATAGACAAAACTGCAACATATTCTAATTCAGATACTGGATCTAATGATTTTAGGGAACCAGTAGAAACGTCAAAGCGAAGCAGTCCATCTGATGTACCTACATAGAGTATGTCGTTCAATATACCCATACAATAAGCAACAACACCATTGAGTTCCTTTGCTTCAACAGGGACAAACTCATTAGAATTTTCTTTACTCCTCAGGAAACCGTGATTTGCTGTTAGTGCCCATATTGATTTGTCTGTTGCCTCTACGAGCGCATTTATCTTCTTTCCTATGTTTTCTTCAACTAAATCAAAATGCTTAAAAGCAAGCCCATCCCATGCTATGATCTTACCACTCTGATGACCAAAGTAAACTAAGCCTTTTGAACTTTTGAATGAAGCGGTAGTAGGGTCAGGCAAAGAGTCATTCGAAAAGAAAGTGGTAAACTTCTGTCCGTCATATTTAAACAACCCATTATCAGTACCCAACCACAAAAAACCATCGCGATCTTGAGTAAGCGAATATATATAGGTACTGGTAAGATCGTTTTCAGGACCAAAAATCCTTTGGTCAAAAAAATCAGCCTTGGAAGATACTCCTGCTAGGAGCATTCCCAAAAATAGTATCACTTTTTTCATCTATTAATCTTTAACATAAGAGAGATTGACCTTATACTTATACTTTGGTGGTCCACCAATAGGAACTGAAAAAAACCGAATGGCCTTGTTGTATTGGTTTCTTAAATAAAATACCATATCGTTGTTGACACGACCATGTTTAAGAATTTGGATGTCTATTGTGGTATTTTGTTCTTCTGGTGTAATCTCATGCGTACTGTGTGCCCAACCTAAATTTGGTGATCGAGCCATCTTATGTCTGTTTTTAGCAACAGAATAAATCACTAATTCACCATCAAAATCAAAATCAAAATTGTGCTGGGTAATCGAAACAACATCTTCATCTATAAAAGGATAGATGTGGCATATAATTCTGGGTTTCTGAGGCAACCTAAATGAATATTCGTATGTGAATGAATTTGCTCCCTCCACTTCGATGTTTTGAGTTGGGTCTAAGCTAAAAAAGTATTGGTAAAGATTCCCATCATCTCCTTTCACACCCTCACATATCACTTTAAATACACGGCCTTTAACTACTGGGTCGAATTCACCTTCTGTGGGGTTGAAAGGTCCAAAAGTGTACCATTTATTATCGTAAATTTTATCATTTCTAAATGACTTAGTTGCAAGTAAATTACCACTTCTAAATTCTCCAACTGGGTCTATTTCCTGAGCATCAGGATTTGAATGTGCCCCTGCCCCACCATAGATAGAAAACTTAGTTATAGAATTAAAAGCCCCTTTAGGCTCATCGTGTTGACCCCCAATATCCGGATCAAATACCCTCACGTAAACAGGCTCGGTAAATGTAATGGGCACAACGAAGAAAAAGGTTTGGGTAAAGTCATCATCTCCCCACGACAAAGAAGATTCTTTACTAAATGTAACCAAAAACTCTACATTTTCCACTTCATTTGGTACTCGTTGAGCTTTTAGGGTAGTTGATACTACACATGTAAAAACACCCCATATCAATATTTTGTATATTCTATTCATTTTCACTATCTCTTATCCCTAATACTTTAAAATCTGATCGTCTGTTGAGTGCCTCATCCTCATAATCGCACCCAGTGGTGACACAGGTATTGATTAGTGCCCTTTGTTTTGCAGGATCAGCTACCAGAATACGAGATTCATCAATTCCTTCGTCCACCAGGTACGATTTTATCAATTGGCTCCTGTCCCGAGACAAGCCAATATTTTTGTTGTAGCTGCCGCCTGTATGCGTGTATGAGCCTACCGCGATCTGTAGAAAAGGATACTGATTAAGCAACTCTACATTATTATCTAAAGGCTTTTTTACTTTTTTGGTAATCTCACTTGTGTTGAGTTCAAAAACTGCCGGTTCAAATTGTATAGGCTTTTTATCAAGGATTGATACTGCAGCTTCTTTTAATAGTTGGTTTTTTTCTAAACCGGTGCTATTGCTCTTGACCTCAAAAGTTTCTGAACGAATGACATAGTTGCCTTTGAATACCAAAAGGTTGTATGAACGACCCGCCTTCAAATCATCAATGTTGTTTACCAGATTATACTTTTTATCCTTTGACTCTACAATCTGATATTTTGCAACCGATTGTAAAAACCTTGAACCAACCTCCAATTGATTGAAATAATCGTTGAGACTTCCTCCCGTTGGGTCGGGCAGTTTTACATCTACCAATACTTGTTGACACAGAAAAACAACATCGGTCTCTTTGACCAGTTCTACATTGAAAACCAATGGAAATTCGTTTGCAGATATGTAAGTTATCTGCGGTTTTTCTTCACATGAAAAGCTTCCATCACCAAAGGACCAATAGTAATTTGACACTTTATAGCCTTCTGGATAGGATAGGTCATAGACTGGTTCAAAAGCCTCTCCTGCCTGCACTTCCATTTCATTAAAAGCAAGAGAAAATTCACCCCTAATCTGAACATCCACATTTAGCTCATCTTTCATTTCTACCTTAGTAACCAAATCAACTACAGTAAGTGATGCCGTGTATTGTCCCTCTTTTTCGTAACAATGCTTGACTTCAAGTCCATTTTTTATTTGCCCATCTCCCATGTCCCAGATGAAATCCATTTCCAACCCATCGAAATCGTAAGAATCTGTAATGTCAAGATTGATGCATTTTACTGGTGCGATATAATCTGTGCATGGTTTTGCCCCTGCATTATAAAACTCGCTTGCACCACATTTTATATTCTGAGCTCGAATATTTGCACTTAATAATAAGAGCACAACCAATCCTATTAGATTATTCTTAGACTTTATGTTCATTTTAAAATCACGTTAAATTCTACTCTTCTATTTATCGCATGCTGGATTTCCGTACATTCCTTAGTATCATCACAGCCATTCAAAATACCTAATTCTCCGTATCCATTGATTAAAAACCTTGACCCTTGAACCCCTTTACTCATAAAATACCGAGCTACGGTCTGCGCTCTTTTTAAAGTCAGTTCAGTGTTGTATACGCTTGAGCCACGACTATCTGAAAATGTGTTGATTTCGACTTTTACTCTGGGTGAAGCATTAAGTACATCTGCAACTACATCCAACTCTGCTTTGTGCTTGGTCAGAAAATCTTTTTCATTTAAATCAAAATAAACATTATTGATCTCGAAATCCTCATGAATCTCCATACCAGCTGCTTTGACTAAGTCATAAGCCCTTTCCTTCATGGTCATGGTTTCATCGGTCGCAACTTTTCCTAACAATATCTTATCATCACCAGATACGAGAAACTTGTATTCACCAATTTCGCGGTATTCATAAATTTCATCATCCACCCGAAGGATCAAGCGCTCCTTATTGTAATATTTAGAATAGCTGGCAAAATCAGCTGAATCTACTTTGACTGTTGTCCCTTTTTGAACACTATCGAGAATGGCATAAATTTCCTTTAATGTTCCAGCATCTCCATGATCAGTGTGCAAATGATAGGTATGCTTTTCGAAACCATTTTTAGAAATTTCAAACAAATAACTTTCACTTGGTATAGATGCGAAATCTAAAATACCATTTTTATTCGTAAAACGAACGTCCAATAAATCTCCATTCCTGTAAATTTTGATTTCTGCTTCATTTAAGGGATTCCCATTTTTATCGTCTACAACCAAAAACTCAATAGCCACCCATCTTATACTAAACCTATAAATGTCGTCATCGGTCTTACCGTTTTTCCTGTTGGAGGTGATATACCCGACACTTCCTGTTTCATTGCTGATATAGCCGAAATCATCTTTGGAAGAGTTGAATGGGTACCCAAGATTATCTAAAACAATATGGTCCTGAGAAAAATCAACCCGAAAGAGGTCGCGCCCCCCTAGTCCGCCATGCCCATCAGAGGTAAATACCAACTCATCCTGATTCATGGCGAAAGGAAAAGACTCATTGCCAGTAGTATTGATTTCAGGACCAAGATTTACAGGTTTCCCCCATTTTTCACCATCCCAAATGGCCTTGTAAAGATCACTGTTTCCATAACCTCCAGGCATATTGGAAGCAAAGTATAAATTCTTATAATCTGGCGTAATCGCTGGATGTGCTACCGAATAATCGCCTTCAACTAGGTCAAGTTTCTTGATGGATTGAAACTCCATTTCCGCATTGAGTTTCGCTGTAAAAAGTGATAAATGTCCACCGCCTTTTTTTCCATTAGATTCGTTTTGAGTAAATATGATCTTATCATCATCATAAAACACCAATGGACCTTCATGCAAAGAGGAGTTGGTAACAGAATGAAATG
>CAXBNB010000414.1:0-4710 GCA_963976505.1 uncultured Reichenbachiellaceae bacterium | reverse complement strand
ACAACGTTTGTGCGGCGGAGTATTGTACTGAAGCTAATTCAGAAGTTACATACATCACTTTTGAGGCCCATTGTACAGTTTCTTGGGCATAACCCGTAAAGGTTGAAATTAATAAAAAGGAAAAGATAATCTTTTTCATTCGGAGAGTTGGAGAATAAATAGGTTTACGAATAACAATATAGCTGGCTATAGCATGGTTACTTCTACTCGGCGATTAGCTTTTTTTGCTTCATCGGTTCTTTCGCGACTAATTGGTTGAGAGCCACCAAAGGCTTTAGTTTTTACCCTTGATCCTTTTACTCCTTTTTTTATCAAATAATCCCGAACGGCATCTACCCTTTCTTGGGACAAGGCCATGTTTGCGTCGGCATTTCCCTGAAAATCAGTATGGCCATCGAGTCTAAATTTTACATCAGGATGATCTTGTAACCAATCGGCAAAGTCATCCAGCTCTTTGTACGAGCTTTGGGATATGACCGCACGGCCTCTGGTAAATATCAAATTGTGAAGGGATATTTTATCTCCAGACCCGTTAGGAGTCAATTCGAAATTCTTGAACATCGTCAAAGAATCCTCTTCTACAACCACTATTTCTTGTTCGATCTGGTCATAACCGTCAGAACTTACTTTTACATTGTAAGTAATATTTTTGATCATCAAGAGTTGATATGAGCCATCATCAATTTTGCTGGTAGCTATACCCATATCGTCATAGTAGGGTAGTTTTTCATAAAACAATTTTCCAAGAATAGGCTTTTTGGTTTCTTTATCAATAATATTTCCAGTGACGGTTATCAACGTGTCGCTTTGATAAATATAATCAGATGCTAAACAAGAAGAACCGACCCCAAAAAGGATAAAGAACAAAATGATTCGAAAACTTTTCATTATCATTAGAATATTTAAACGAAAAAATATGATCAATTCAACACGTAATTTAGTGATTATTAATATAATTAATCCAATGATTTTTTATTGAATAACAAATATCCAATGTGTAAGAATCCACCCCATTTATGGTTTTGTTGATCATAGTAATTTAAACTAAGGCTGATAGGGCCAATCAAGCTTTGATAGATTAAACCTGTAGTACCCGAAAAGTTTAAATTTTTACCTGTTAAGTAATATGGTAGATTTTTTGAGTCAACGTCAAGTTTTTCGAGGTGGTAAATAGAGTAGCCTTCTATTCGCAACTGAAAGCTACCACTTAGGTGAAAAACATTTTTAAGTCCCATGGTAACATATTTTCTACCTCTGAAATTACCAAGAATAAGGGTTTTACTATCTTGAAGTGGATAAAATGAAGCCTGATTTAGAACAGTAGAGCGAGCAGTTCCAAATGTGGGCTGGTTGGAAAATACTGAGGTAAAACTCATACCAAAGGTGTATAGTTTATTGACATTGATGTATTTTTCAGCTTCTAATCCAATTTTATACCAGTTTTGATTTTTTCCCTGAATAGAGTTAATGTTTGAAGTATTTCCCGCGTTGTAATTTTCCTGACCAAATATATAATTACTAAATAGATTTAGTCTTTGACCTTTATATGGGTATTGGTGTAGATTGAGGCTACTGTAATATATTTTAGCTTGAACTTTAACCCCGGTTAATTTTAGGACATCTAGCGTGTCGGATGAAACTAAGATATTGTTATTGCTGAATTTGTCCCTGTTTTTAAAATAGGAAGTGTGAAAATTAAATTTCATCCTTTCGCGAATGGGAAATTCAAAATTGACACCAAGGCTTAAATCTTTTGAGTCTTGGATTTCAGGTTTAACACTTTGCGAAAATAAATCAGTAGTACTTATAAAGTTCCAACGGTTGTAAATGACTTCCGGCATAATGGAAAGTTCTAGTTTGCCTGGAAATCGAACTTTTGATTTTAGTTTGACAGACTGATAAAATCTACCGGTATGAATCCCAATAGAATAATGTGAAAGTACTCTGGTCAATCTTTTGAAATCAAACCCAACAAAGAGTTGACTCGTGTTTCTTGATGTGAGGCTTCCTCCGATTTTCCCTCTTAATTTCGGATTTGGGTTCCCAGTAAGAGTAAAACTGTTGGTTTGATCGAAGGAATAGGATGGAAAAATATTGGCGAAATAATCATCGGATACAATTTTGTTGTATCCATCTTCTATTTTTTCAAAAGATATGGGAGCAGTATTGTCAAACCTACCCGTTATGTATTTGAATTGATTTTTTTTAAAGCCTTCAGTTTTGATAGTGTCAAACAATATTTCACTTGATTTTAAGCTGAATGAATCTCTTTTTTCTTTAAGATCACTATTCGGTATTCTTCTTTTTATTTTGGTTTTGATCTCTTCCATTTTTTTCATGGTTGAGTTGTAGCCTAATTCAATAATTCTTTTTGCTTCATCAAAATCTAGCGCATTATAATTTTCTAATTCTACGTCTATAAACACACCATGCTCGCTTATATCTGTCGAATCTGTTTTATCTAAGATTGCAAAAAGCAAAGATTCGGCTATAAGGTTGTTGTCTTTACCATAAGGATAATTACGCATTTTTTTTGAAGCCACATTTACACCAATGATTACGTCAGGATTAAATGCCTCCTTCGCAGTTTTTACAGGAAAGTTGTTGTAAATGCCGCCATCAAAGAGAAGCTGATTATTGATTCGAATGGGGCGATAAAAAAAAGGGACTGCCATAGAAGCTCTTGCCGCTTCAAATAAATTTCCCGACTTCAATACAACTTTTTGTTCAGTAAATATTTCTGAGGCAGTTGCCCTATAGGGCACAAATAGGCTGTCGAAATTATTGTGACTAAGTTTTGTTGCAGAAGCAAATTCTTTTGCAAGTGCAAAATTCAAAACATAGTCATCTGACAAGGTGGTACCAAGAGTGGCAGAAAAACTAGAATCTATGCTAAACTTAAGAGTTAACCAGGATGGGTCAAAGTCATCTTCTTTTTGCAAATAACTGTATTTGCTTTTTGGAATATTCTTCACCCAATCCTGTAAACTTTTGGATAATCCTAATGAAACTATTTCTTCTGCAGTGTATCCTGAAGCATAAAATGCTCCGACAAGTGCCCCCATGGAAGTGCCTGTGATACAATCAATGGGGATGTTATTTTCCTCCAATGCTTTGATGGCACCAGCATGAGCCAGACCTTTGGCACCACCGCCACTTAGAACCAAAGCTACTTTTTGAGCGAACACACATTGACAAATTATCAACAACATCAATAAAAGACGGTATTTCATAAAAACAGTGCCTTTAGACTTTTAACCTGAATCATTCTTAACTCTACACTAAAAATATTGATTATATAATCTAAAATGAGAAATTGCATAATTAAATAATCATTTGACCGTAATATCGTCATTTATGGAATTAATTATTGAAGGTTTTCGAGTAGGAATAGAGCAAATGACTTTGCTTGAGGCGGTAGCTGTCTTATTTGGTTTACTTTCAGTTTGGTATGCAAAAAAAGAGAATATTCTTGTTTTCCCTACCGGAATTGTAAGTGTAGCGATCTATGTAAAAATTTGTTTCGAGGCAAAGTTGTATGCCGATATGGGAATCAACGCCTATTATTTTATAATGAGCATATATGGCTGGTATGTGTGGACCAACAAAACGAAGACTGCAAGCCAGACACCAATCACATCGAATAGTAAAACGGAAAATGGAATAAGTGTATTGATTCTGTTGCTTTCATATTTTGTTTTGAGTTTTTTATTAGAAAATTATACAGATAGTGATGTTCCGCAATGGGATGCTATTACCACTTCATTCGCTTTTACAGCGATGTGGCTTATGGCAAAAAAGAAAATCGAAAACTGGGTAGCTTGGATCATAACTGATTTGATATCGATACCATTGTACTTTTACAAGGGGTACATACTTACAAGTTTTCAGTTTTTGATATTCTTGCTACTGGCGATAGCCGGCTATATTTCCTGGAGAAAGAAACTTGTCAATAAAAAAGATGAAGAAGATTAAAATTGCAATAATTGGTCCTGAGTCGTCTGGTAAATCAACATTGGTTAAAAAACTTTCCTCGTTGTTAGATGCTAAATATGTAGAGGAGTATGCACGAAAATATATAGATGGGCTTGATCGGCCGTATAATTATAGTGATTTATTGATCATAGCCAAAGTACAAAAACAACAGGAAATGGAGGCTTTTGACAATTCTCCCCAAATCCTCATTTGCGATAGCTCACTTATGACCATTAAAGTATGGAGTTACGATAAGTTTGGTAAATGTGACCCTTGGATAGAGGAACAGTTAACGATTGAGAATTATGACCTGATCCTGTTATGCAAACCCGACCTGCCGTGGCAGCCGGATCCACAGAGAGAAGATGAGAATAGAAGAGAATATTTGTTTGAAGTTTACAGTTCTTATTTGAACGAAGGCAATCATACTTACAAAGTAATAGAAGGCAATGGAGCAGATAGATTAACATTGGCTGCCCACTATGTGACCGAATTAATGAATGGTAAATAATGAAATTTTAACCTGAAACAATAAAAAGTATATTTGTCGAAAGTATAGCAGACCTTTCAATAGTATCTAGACCTTTATGGCTTCTCAATCCAACAATTCTACAACTTTAGATTTGTACTCCAAGCGCTCAAATATGAAATGGGTTGTTTTGGCGGTATCTATAATTATAGGGATTGGATCTATATTTTATACCAATATCTTGGTAAATAAAATTAAGAAAAGAG
>CAXBNB010000413.1:0-4711 GCA_963976505.1 uncultured Reichenbachiellaceae bacterium | reverse complement strand
GATGTCGATAGGCTGCTCATTGTATACCGATTTTGCCACTTCAAACAATACTCCATAACGCAGATCTACAGCGTAATTGAGGCGGTAAATCAACATTGGAGTTTCATTCTTAATGGAGAAGTGCTCAAATACGCGTTCCCTTCCAAGACAGGATTGTGCGTACTCACCAATCGGGCTGGGTTTCACGGATTCATTGGCTCCCTTGCTGTCAATTGGCATGAATGGATATATATTTCCGCTAGAAAAAACCACTACCCGAGAGTTCTTGTATTTTTCAGCTACTCTACCAGGTAAATAGGCATTCATTGCCCAAGTAAAATGTTCATTGCCTGCTGTTCCAAACTTGTTGCCAGCCATATAAATGACATTCTTACATTCTGGAAGACTTTTCAAAAAGTCTTCATCCAATAAATCTCCAGCTATGGTTTCAATTCCATACTGTTCTAATTCGTCTCTTAGTTTTTTATTGGAAAACCTTGAAGCTCCTATTACTCTTTTGTTCAATCCACCATCACGAATAGCATTTACAGCCAGCTTGGCTAGACTAGGCCCCATTTTTCCTCCTAACCCTAAAATCATAATGTCTCCATCAATTTTAGCTAGGTCATTTATCAATTCCGGCGTAGGCTGTGCCAATTGATCTTCCAATTCCTCTACATTATTTATCTTCTTCATATTCATTAAAAAAACAGGTATTTCACACTATACATGGACATTATCAGTAAAACAGCTATTCCCAAATAGCCCATCATGTTTAAGTATCGGGTATTTTGTAGCTCTTTTGACATTTTTTTAGAATTGGCAAAAAACAGAATAACACCAGCGGAAATAGGTACCAACATGACTGTAATGCCTTGAGCAAAAATGATCAGTTGGAGCGGAAGCGAACCAAATATTAATGCCACTATTGCTCCGATGACAATAACCAAAACAATCATCATTCTAACTTTTATATTGCTCAACTGACTTTCTGAAAAGAATGTATCCGCGAGAATCACTCCTCCAATGGTAGCATTGCCGACCATAGATGAAAAGGATGCCGCAAAAAAGCCAATCATAAAAGCCTTGGAGGTAAAAGATCCGAACAAAGGTTCCAAAGCCATTCCTAAATCTGATGCATTTTTTACATCAATATTGTTGTTTTTCAAAACTGCCCCAGCGCAAATCATCACCATGGTTGATAACAAGCCCAGAATAATTATTCCAGTCCTACTTTCACTTAATGAGTCCTTTAAATCTGCTGGATCACATCCCTTTTCTCGTACCAAATAGGATTGATAAAATGCACCAACTATCGAAAAACTAGATGCCGTAAGGGTAATAATCAAGTATTGTGATCCGCTGGGTATATTGGGAATTAACCCCTTCATAATGGCTACTAAATCCGGTTTCGCCATAATTATAGTAAGCAAAAAAGAAGTAAGCATCAACATAACCAAACCAATCATAAGTTTTTCCAGAATCTTGTAAAACGATTTGAAGAAAAGCAATGAAATGGCCAGAGAGGTAAACAATGCTATCCAGAGAATGAGGGAAGAATTGAATAGTTCAGAAAATGCAACACTAGCGCCAATGGTATTGCCAGCTTGAAATGAAGCCGTGACCAAAAACACTCCAAGTCCTACAATATATGCCAAAGGCTTCCCCAATTCTTTCTTAATTCTTTCGATTAATGAAAGAGAACTAAACAGACCAATTTTAGTAGACATGGAGGTGAAGGCTGTCATAAACACCATAGCCAGCACTATGACCCAAATAAGTGAAAAGCCATAGCTTGCTCCAAGTTTGGTGTTAATGGTTAAACTCCCAGGACCAAAGACCAAGGCTGCTGTGATTATGCCAGGTCCAATTTTTTTCAAGTACGATCCTGATTTTTCCATAGATATATATTAATATTATTAAGTACTAAACTACTTTATAACCTTTCGGACTTGTCGTAAATTCAGCTTGAGAAATAAGTAAAGTAAAATTTCGAAAGGTAATTATTCGAAATGTTACTTTTTTGAAAGATTCTCACACCATTACTCCAAAGGCGCAAGCAAACATAGCAAATAGCATTACAAATAAATATGTTTTGCAATATTTTTACATACTAAAGCACGCTTTTCGTAAATAAATATCATAATTCAACTATAAATACTAAATATTTTCTTTCGTTTACTTATTTTTACGAAACACAACCGGATTTAAAGCAATAGTCATGGCTAAAGGATTTAAGAAAGCTTCCCTCTCAATTATTCTCCCCACTCTTCTCGTAGTATCAACGAACCTCTATTCTCAACTTCGAACTGCTTATCCGGACATTCCAAGGATAGATGTCCACACCCACATTGGAAATGATTCTAAAGCTATCTCCAACTACCTCGATCTACGAAAGAAAATGCTCAAGAAAAGTAGTATTGACATGGCTATATGGATCAACCTAGGAAAAGGTGACGATCCAATTGAGAACCCTACAGAAATGCTCAACAAAAGTAAAGGCCGCATATTAAGTGGTATTTCTGATTATTCGGCGCACGACGGTTTACAACACCCCCCAGAAGACTTAGAAGGAATGATGAAACAAGGGTTTGTTGGTTATAAAATATGGTCTGGCCCCTGGTACCGAAAACTAAAAAACAAGGAGGATGGATTTCCATATATAGACAATCCCGCTCATGAACCTACATTTGCTGAAATGGAAAGAATAGGAATGATAGGCGCCTCAATTCACATTGCTGATCCCAATGGTCCTTGGGGAGAACGTACCGCTTGGCTTGCTGACCCTATAGAATATTGGAAAGAAATTACTGCCTGGAGAAATGTATTAGAAAAGCACCCCAATCTGACAGCAGTTATGGCTCATGGCAATTGGCTGATGTGTCAGGATGCACAAATAGATTACCTCCGAAACATGCTACACACCTTCCCCAATTTGCATGTTGATTTGGCTGCTACTTTTCAATACTTTCACCTTGTCAATAGAGATAATTTACGCTCTTTCATGATCGAATGGGCAGATCGCCTTCTTTTTGCAACTGATAATGGCGCGTGGGAGAATGAAGACAGTACCAACGAACGGGTAGAACAATACCTTAAGGCGTTTCAAATTTTAGAAACAGAAGATATAGTACAAGGTGGTTTTTTCGGTGGCCCGGATGTCAAGGGTTTAGCACTTCCTAAAGATGTGCTTAAGAAAATATACTATAAGAATGCCATGCGACTCTACCCGGGAGTTAAGAAACAACTTTCTGAGCTAGGCTTTAAGACTGAATAACCTATTGCAATTCTCTGATAGCCAGAAAGGCCATCAAACCTGCACCCGTTTCCATAGCACTTTCATCTATGTCAAAAGTAGGTGTATGCAATCCTGAAGTGATGTTTTTTTCCTCATTGCCAACACCCAACAGGTAAAAACATGACGGCAACTCGTGAGAGTAATAAGCGAAATCTTCTGCCGCCATCCAGATGTCTTCATCGACCACATTTTCTGGAGACATGTATTCCTCCATACCTTTTTTGAGGTTGGAAGACAAAGCTTCATTATTTTGAAGAAATGGGTATCCATGAGCTATATCAAGGTCACATTTTCCACCCATGCTTTCCGCCAATCCAATTGCTAGTTTTTTCACTTTCTGCAACGCTTCTTTCCTCCATTCTTCATCAAGGGTTCTTAATGTCCCCTCCAAAATCACACTGTCAGGAATTACATTGGTCGCACCATTTCCTATAATTTTACCAAAAGATAAAACAGTAGGGATTTTAGGATTGGCATTTCTACTCACTATTTGCTGAGCAGCTACAAGAAAATGTCCTGCAATGAGCACTGGGTCGATACAATGATCCGGCATAGCTCCATGGCCTCCTTTTCCTATAAACTTGATGTATATTTCATCGGAAGAAGCCATAAATTTTCCAGACCTCACGCCCACCTTTCCTACTTCTAGTTCAGGTTTGACATGTTGGCCAATCACACTTAATGGTTTAGGGTTTTCCAACACACCGCCCTTGATCATCAAGGGTGCACCTCCTGGAATTTTTTCTTCTGCTGGCTGAAACAAAAGTTTCACTGTTCCATTCCAGTGGTCTTTCAAATCACAAAGAATTTTACCCACCGCAATCAACATAGAAGTATGGGCGTCATGACCACAAGCGTGCATCACTCCTGTATTTTTTGACACAAAATCATGCTGATTCTCCTCCAATATTGGTAGTGCGTCAATATCTGCCCTTAGTAATATGGTCTTACCAGAACCGCTACCCTGAATGGTGCCAAGTAAGCCATTTTGATCAATCCTAGACAGGCTATCAAGCGGAAGCTTTCGCAATTCACTTTCTATGTAGCGAGAAGTTTTAATTTCATTAAATGAAAGCTCAGGATGGCTGTGTAAATATCTTCTGACATCTACAGTGGACCTCCAATATTTATGCGATAACCCTTTGATCTGATCTATCATTCGATTGAAAACACAGATTTCCCTAATTGCTCAGGGAAATCTCAATGGCTTAAAAGAGAATAGCCCCATAGTAAATGGATACACTACCTCACGAAGCATCTCCGCTCCTCCCACATGGGCGAACAAGTAGATAAACAATGGATTCATGCCAACAATGGCGAAAAATATCACTCCTTTTTTGTATTTCAATACATCTATTAAGTAATAAGATAACGCCAACACAAGAAGTGCCCAACCTCCACTCACAATTACAAATGAACTTGTTGCAATTCTTT
>CAXBNB010000412.1:0-4720 GCA_963976505.1 uncultured Reichenbachiellaceae bacterium | reverse complement strand
ACAACATAAAAGTAATCATTCCGGCTTTTAACGAGCAAAATGCGGTAGGGCTTGTCATCGATGAAATCCCAAAAGAGCTTGTGAGTGAGATTATAGTAGTTGACAATGGATCCACGGATAATACCTGTGAGATTGCTCAACAAAAAGGTGCCGTAGTATTGAGAGAAGACAAGCGTGGTTATGGCAGGGCATGTCTCAAAGGAATGCAATACATTGCGGAGCAAAAAAATGACTTGCCAGATATCGTTATTTTTCTGGATGGGGACCATTCTGACTATCCTGAGGAAATGACCAAACTCATTGAACCAATAGACAAGTACGGCGTTGACCTTGTCATAGGATCTAGGGCCATTGGGCAAAAAGAAAAAGGCTCTATGACGCCACAACAGATTTTTGGCAATTGGCTGGCGACTACCCTGATCCGATGGTTTTACAAAGTGTCCTTTACAGATCTAGGGCCATTTAGGGCTGTCAAGTATGAGAGTCTGGTGAAAATGAACATGCAAGACAAAACCTATGGCTGGACAGTAGAAATGCAATTGAAGGCTGCCAAGTTAAAAATGAAAACAGCTGAAGTACCAATGAACTACCGCAAAAGAATTGGTGTTTCAAAAGTATCAGGAACTGTAAAAGGCACTATTTTAGCCGGATATAAAATTATATATACAATATTCAAATACTTATAATGGAGTGGTTGGTCGTTTGCATCTATGCTGGTGCACTGTTTTTTATTTTCTTATTCAGTCTGGGACAATTGCACTTGACTTGGCACTATTGGAGAAGTAAAAAATCTAAAACTCCAGTTCCGGTATTAAATATATTTCCTCAAGTCACCATCCAACTGCCCGTTTTCAATGAAAAATATGTGGTAGAAAGGCTGATTGACAGCATCTCAAAGTTGGATTACCCAAAAGACAAAATGGAAATTCAGGTTTTGGATGATTCTACAGACGAAACCATAGATCTGATCGTCAAAAAGGTGGAAGAATTTTCTGCTCTCGGTTTTGACATCAAACAAATCAGGAGGAAAGACCGTGAAGGTTTCAAAGCCGGAGCGTTGAAGTACGGCATGGGGCTTGCCAAAGGAGAATTCCTGGCAGTATTCGATGCTGATTTTTTACCGAAAAAAGATTTCTTAAAAAAGACCATTGCCTACTTCGAAGATGCCAACATAGGTGTGGTGCAAAGCAGGTGGGGACATGTCAATCAGGACTATTCCATACTTACCAGATTGCAAGCTTTTGGCCTAGATGCGCACTTCACCATTGAGCAGACTGGCAGGAGCCATGCAGGCAGCTTCATCAACTTCAATGGTACTGCAGGAGTTTGGAGAAAATCATGCATAGCTGATGCAGGAGGCTGGTCAGCCGATACACTTACAGAAGACTTAGACTTGAGCTACAGGGCACAATTGAAAGGATGGAAATTCAAATTTCTAACGAATTATGTCCAAAGGCTCCTGCAGAACTGCCCGTCATAATGCCAGCCATTAAATCTCAACAATACCGATGGAACAAGGGAGCAGCAGAAACTGCTCGAAAAAACCTTGGAAATGTCCTCGCTTCCGATATTGGTTTGACACACAAAATTCACGCAGTGCTGCATTTATTCAACAGCTCTGTTTTCCTGATGTTGCTTACATCTGCCATTCTCAGCATTCCTATGTTGTTCATTAAAGTGTCACACCCAGAGTTGAACATGCTGTTCAATATGGGCAGTATTTTCCCCATAGGCTTGTTTTACTGGACATCATCGAAAGCTGTGAATAACAACAAATCTGGGATGTACTTTATAAAAAACTTTCCAGCTTTCCTTACCTTCTCGATGGGACTGTCTCTACACAATGCCATTGCCGTTTCGGAAGGCTTGCTGGGCTATAAAACGCCTTTCATTCGTACTCCTAAATTCAACATCTTCAAAAAAGACGACCAGTGGCAAAACAATGAATATTATAGACCAAAAATAAGTACAGCTACCGTGCTAGAAGGGCTTCTTTGCCTGTACTTCATCAGTGGAATTATTGCAGGTTTCGTTTTGAAGGATTATGGCTTAGTTGTATTCCACATCATGCTGGCTTTAGGTTTTGGTGGCATTTTTGTTCATTCTATAAAACCAATGAGTAATGCATGACGGGAACAAGATCCGATCTTACCTTGTTCTGATTCCATTCCTTGTAGGACTCTTCTACATTCATTATTTTTTGCTGCGAGAGGACACCCTTCTCTTATGTGGTTTATACACTTTTGCTTTTGCTCTTTTCCTTTACACACTTAAGTACAGTCAGTTTTCAACCAAAGAAATTTTAATCCTGGGAATAGTTTCAAGGCTTATGCTGTTCTGGTCACTGCCCAATCTGTCAGATGATTTTTACAGGTTTATTTGGGATGGCAGACTTATAGCCAATGGCATCAACCCTTTCTTTCATACTCCGGATTTTTTCATGCAAAATCAGGTAAGCTTCAGTGCACTTTCACCTGAGCTTTACGAAAACCTCAATTCCAAATCCTATTTCACCATCTACCCTCCTGTAAGTCAGTTTGTGTTTTGGATTTCTACCCTTATCACTCCAAATAGTATCACTGGAAGTGTAATGGTGATGAGAATAATAATTCTAAGCTTCGAAATCGGATGTATGGTTTTAATTTCAAAGTTGTTAAAAAGCACCAACCTCAAGTCTTCCAATGCGCTGATTTATGCATTGAATCCACTGGTAATCCTTGAACTCACTGGCAACCTGCATTTTGAAGGTATCATGCTGTTTTTTCTTCTTGGGTTTGTCTATTTTTTTCAAAAAGAAAAAACAATCAGTTCTTCTGTCTCAATGGCATTGGGAATAGTAACCAAGTTGATCCCATTGATGTTCCTACCACTTTTAATGAAGAAATTATCACCAGCTAAAGCAATTCTGGCCTACTTACTTATTGGGACTACTACCCTACTTCTCTTCTTGCCATTTCTGGATGTTCAGTTTATATCAGGCATGTCGGGAAGCTTGGATTTGTTCTTCCGCAAATTTGAGTTCAATGGAGGGTTGCTGTTCCTATTCAGGGAAATTGGTTTTTACTTCAAAGGCTATGACATCATCGGAACGCTTGGCCCATGGATGAGCATCAGTGCGCTGGTAATCATTCTCACATACTGCTTCTTTATTTCAGATAAAAACACCAATTTGCCTACAGCATTTATCGTCATTTCATTCATTCAACTGAGTCTTGCTACAACGGTACACCCTTGGTACATCATTCCGCTTGTGGCTTTTTCTGCCTTGACAAAATTTAAATTCCCTGTCGTTTGGTCCATGCTTATATTCCTGACCTATCTTGGGTATGCTGTTGAAGGATATGAACACCCGTTTTTCATCATAGCTTTGGAGAACATTGTTGTGATCCCATTGGCTATATTTGAAATCATGAAATATAGAAATAGCACTTACCTAAAAGCGTAATGAATTCACCTAAACCACTTTTAATCATTTTTATAAAAAACCCAGAAAAAGGAAAGGTAAAAACACGGCTCGCCAAAGAAGTAGGAGATGAACGTGCCCTGGAAATTTACAAACAACTCTTGGATCACACACATGCCATCACTACAGATTTACCAATAGAAAAGTATGTGTATTATTCTTCCAAAATTGATGCTGAAGACCAGTGGGATTTGGGTGGTTATCAAAAAAGTATTCAGGCAGGAAAAGACCTGGGAGACAAGATGTGCAACGCATTTCAGGCTGGCTTTGATAAAGACCATCATCCTATCTGCATCATTGGTAGTGATTGCTTCGAAATCAATGAAACCATTATTGCAGAAGCATTCGAAAAATTGAAATCGTATGATTATGTAATAGGCCCGGCCAAAGATGGCGGGTACTATTTATTAGGAATGCGGGAATATTCGCCGCAGCTTTTCACCAACAAAACCTACAGCACCTCCAAGGTATGTGCTGAAGCCATAGCTGAAATCAAACTAATGTCAAAGACCTGTTTTCTTTTACCAAAACTCTCCGATATTGATACCTTAAAAGATCTAAATCCATAAGCAATCAGTTTTCAATCTGACTCAAATTCTATTAATTTTGATTTATACAATTACCAAATAACATATCAAATGATGAAGTACGTATTATTATTTACAAGTCTAATTTTTATAACAGGATGTGGTGGTAACAATACAAACTCCCCTGCCATTTCGAAAAATGTAGAAGGCTATCCGGAAAACTCCGAAGTACTGGAATATCCAGACACTCCAGGGGTAACAAAAGCCACTATAAAAGTGGCAAACAATGTCCATCAAGAAGGTGATTACTTAAATGGTAAAAAGAATGGCAGCTGGACAGAATACCATGGAAATGGTGTAGTGAAATCCATTACTACTTATGTAGCCGGGCTCAAGCAAGGTATCGACATAGAAATGGACGAAAGGGGAAATATATTGAGCAAGAAGTATTACCACAATGACATGCTAGATGGAGCTGCCTTACTGTACAAAAGAGGCAAAATAGTAGAAATGAAGACCTATCAAAATGGAAATTTGACCGGGCTTGTTTCTAAGTATTATGACAATGGAAGAGTCATGGAAGAAAGCAACTATGTCAATGGTAAAATAGACGGCAATGCCAAGTGGTACGATCAGGAAGGAAATGTCACACTGGAGTATGAATACAGCAATGGTGAATTTGTAAAAAAAATAGAATGAAAAATTCAACTCATCTAGAAATCTCTGAAAG
>CAXBNB010000411.1:0-4748 GCA_963976505.1 uncultured Reichenbachiellaceae bacterium | reverse complement strand
ATTTCTTTGATGATGTATTCGCGTATCGTCCCCTCGGCTGCCCCTCTAAACAATACGCCATGAGGAAATACACTGGCCATGATGCCATTATCCGCCAGCTGATAAAGCATGTGCTGGAGAAAGGCATAATCAGCCTTGGTCTTAGGTGCTACTCGCCCATATTGGCTAAAGCGCTCGTCTGTACTATTCAATGGGTTGGCATCCCCTTTCCAATGAGCAGAAAATGGTGGATTCGCTACCACCGCTTCAAATCGCTTATCCAAATGCTGTGGATTCTCTAAGGTATCTTCTTGCACAATGTTGAATTCACGATAGTGCTTGTCATGCAAAATCATGTTCATTCGTGCCAGGTTGTAAGTTGTACGATTGAGCTCTTGTCCATAGAATTCACTGATATCTGCTTCTTTGGAAACACGTAAGAGCAATGAACCGGAACCACACGTAGGGTCATAGACGGACTTGATTTTGGATTTTCCGGTAGTTACAATCTTGGCTAAGATTTTAGATACCTGTTGTGGCGTATAAAACTCTCCAGCTTTCTTTCCTGCACCAGCAGCAAACTCACCAATCATGTATTCATAGGCATCACCCAAGACATCAGAATCAATCTCATCTAATTTGAAATCGATCTCATCCAGCTTAGTTAGAATCTTTACAATGATTTCATTTCGCGCACCTACTGTTCGGCCAATCTTCGTAGAGTTCAAATCCAAGTCCTCAAACAAAGCATTGAACTCTTCCTCAGATTCCTTGCCCATCGTACTTTGCTCAATATGATTGAGCACTTCTTTCAAATCCTCTAAAATGTAGTTGCTTTCACTTTCCGTATCGGCATTTCCTTTTGCAGCAATCTCTGAAAACAATTCAGCCGGTTTTAAGAAATAACCTAATTGTAGAATCGATTCTTCTTGAATTGCATCTAGTGTCTCCTGATCGGCTACCTTTTTATAGTCTGTCTCCTGTTCACCTACCAGTAATTCATTGGCATACAAGTATTGCTTCTCAGATAAGTATTTATAGAAAATGAAACCTAGGATATAGTCTCTATAATCGTCAGGACTTATTTTCCCTCTTAGCAGATCGGCTATTGCCCAGAGTTGGCGTTCCAATTCTTTCTTTTGGTCTTCTGACATTTACTTCTTTTTACTTCGGTTAGATACTGTTAAACGCTTCAATATTTGGTTGCCTCCTATTCCCGACATGAAAATTTACCATATTATAACGCTTCTTGAGCATCACTTTAAGCAAGTTCCCTTTAGGCATTTCCCCTCCAATGCCGCTTTTATTGGGTTTATTACCGCTTCAATTGATGAGAATCCGAAGATAATCAAATGGATAATAATTATGTCATAGAGTCCGTGTAAATAAAAAAAGAGGTCAGAAATGCACTGGATCAATCCACTTACTGGATCACTTTTATTTCATTACCCACCTCATGCCTTGGTCTTCTTTTTGATATTTCCTATTGTTTGGTTGGCTCAAAAAAATCAACCCTTAATTTCTAAAGCCAAATGAATTCTAAAAGTTAACTTGCGGCGAGATAATTCAATGACCCAAATAAGCATGGATTCAATTTACAAGGACATCATAGAAAAAGCGTACAACCAGACCAGGTTGAATAAGGATGAAGGCCAACTGGCAACCTATATACCCGAGCTGGCCAATGTGGATCCCTCCATGTTTGCTGCACACATCACCACGCTTGATGGCGGGAATTTCGGCAAGGGTGACCACCTGCAAAAATTCTCCATCCAGAGTATAGCCAAGGTGCTGTCACTGGCATTGGCTTACAAAATATTGGGAGAAAAAATATGGTCCAGAATAGATGTAGAACCTTCCGGTACCAAGTTTGACTCTCTCCTATTGCTGGAGACCAACAATGGCATTCCTCGTAATCCATTTATCAACTCGGGTGCCATTGTCATTTGCGATATCTTAATCACTATGTTGGACAATGCACATGAAGATTTTTTGGCATTTGTCCGGGAGATCAGTGACATGCCAGACCTCACTTACTCTGATAAAATAGCTGATTCTGAAAAAGCACACGGCTATAGAAATACAGCCATGTGTAATTTCATCAAGTCTTTTGGTAATATCGAAAACGAACCAGCAGAAGTACTGGACTTTTATTTCGACATGTGTTCGCTTGAAATGAACTGTCAGCAACTTGCCCATACCTTTATGTTTTTGGCCAATGATGGGTGTAAGTTGGATGGGCAGCAGATCATCTCCAAAAGCCAATCCAAACGGATCAATGCCATGATGCTTACTTGTGGGTTTTATGATGAATCCGGGGAATTTGCGTTTAAAGTTGGCTTGCCAGGGAAAAGTGGTGTTGGTGGTGGCATAGTGGCATTATATCCTCACAACTATGTGATTGCAGTCTGGAGTCCACGGTTAAATCCAAAAGGAAACTCTTATAAAGGAATGAAATTTTTAGAGGAAGTCACCACACACTCTGAGCTTACTATATTCTAACCAATAAGCAATCCCACAATAAAGTACGAAGCGTTTTATTTCCGTTTTGCCAAGAGCAATTGATGGATGAATTTCATTTTGTCTTTTACTGCTTTGTTAATCACAAATGGGTACACATCTGGAACGCCCATCGCTCGGTTGATACTATTGACTGCAAATGATAAGGGAACGGCTGTATGTATGATATCATCGAAATCGTCTTTGGAATATGGATCGAATGCAACTTTCAATTTCATGTCTTTAGTTGTGTTCATTGGATTCACATTCATTCCAAAGAAATAGGCGGTCTCTACCATATCCATGATGTGTAGGTAATGCGCCCAGGTTTCCGCCCAGTCCTCCCAGGCATGTGAGGTAGCATATTTACTGATGTATGACTCTTGCCAATTGCTCTCTGCCCCTTTTTGATAGTATTGCTGTAGTGCATTGGAGTAATTGTGTCGTTCATTTCCAAAAATATCCCTAAACTCAGCCAATACCTTTTCGTCGGTGATGACCAATCGGTCCCAAAAATAATGTCCTACCTCATGCCTTAGGTGTCCGATCAAGGTCCGGTAGGGCTCTAAAAGCTCCAACCTCGTTTGCTCTCTCAAAACAGAATCTGCCTCCCTCAACAGAATGGTAATCACTCCATTCGCGTGACCGGTCATGAGCTTCGGGTTATTATGGCGTGCTACAAAGTCAAAACACAATCCATCGTCGTTGTTTTTTTTGCTGGGTAAATCCAAACCGATTTTTTGAAGCTGATACACCAAGCGGTGCTTGGCAATCTCTAGGTTCCGCCATTTCTTAAAATTCTTCTTGGCAGAAAGGTTGGGAATGGTACGGTTGAGCTGGCAAGCGCGGCAATAATTCTGCGGATCACTTTTCTCTACCAGCCAATTGCAAACTTCATGCTCTTTGTTTTTGCAATATTTGTATTCGATTTGTTCCCGATCAGATATCATTGTCTCACCAAGTGGATCGAAAGTAAGCATCTTATGGTCCAAGTCTCTATAGCCTGACAAATGCCCACAATTTTCGCATTTATAACTTTCAAAGTACAAGGAGTGGTCACAATGGCCACATTGAAATATTTTCATCGGTTTTAAACTATTGTTAATTCATTCATACATCAAGGCAATTGATCAATGGTCAAAAGCTGGTTGTACGTTTCTTCAGAAGCACTCGGATTTAAAAATGCAAGTATCGTACATTCGTAATTATAAAGCGGGTTTAAGTTAAAATCTATTTGGGGACATTGGGGTAATGTCCTGTGAAAAATCCACTTTGCCTACTGTAACAATTGAGGGATTTACAGGTTAGAAAGTAACTTGTAATTCTGTGAAGGTACTGAACCAGAGTTTGTCTACGGGTACTATGGGTTCATAGTCGTAGAGCATTCTAAATTGCACACCGAAGGCCACATTTTTGGTGATGGCAAAAGACAATCCTGCACTGCCACCAATTCGTGGGGTTTTCAGAAAGTCTTCAAAATTGTCCTGTAAATAGAAAGCTGCTTCGCCTTTTATGTTGTCACTGATGGTTTGTTTTACACTTAAGTAAGCATTGAGCTTGATGTAATCCACTTCTAAAGGGTTGGTATTTCCGGGTGTTCTTTCATCAGGTACGGCTTGGTAATTCCATTTTTCGGATTCATAAAATAGTCCGAGCCCTGCAAATGCTCCACTTCTTATGTTTTTATAAATTTTATACCTAAGGTTGGATCCAAAGGCATATTTCCTTTCCATGCCTCTGGCTTCAGCCCATTGGTACTGTAGATAGTGCTCAACTACGAGCGGGTTGTCATAAAACGTTTTGAATTTGGCATAAAGAAATCCACCGCTCAGGATGGTCTCATCTCCACTTTTTGTGAACTCAAATTTATTCGCCAATACCAACGCATGATTTTTAAACTTGTAGGCCATATCTGCCCTGTTGGTTATTTCGATGTAGAGGTCTTTAGGAGTCTTAACCTCCAGCGAAGGAGATATTGAGCCTTTAAAATTTCTGGTGGTATCAAAGATCACCACAAAGGTTTCTGGAAATAGCAATTGCGCAGTAGTACGCGTACCAGAAAACACAATCAACAGCAATGTGACACCCATCACCACCACTGTTCTAGTGAAATCATTCAATCTATTTTTCATTTTTATTACCTAGGTTGCTATTAGGATCAATCATTTTGCCAGCCGTTTTGACCATATCAATAGAAAATAGTTGCCCCACCTTGCTCGCCAAACGTGCCAGGTTAATGGAGCCTATTACTTTCCTTTTGAGGTCAGGGG
>CAXBNB010000410.1:0-4749 GCA_963976505.1 uncultured Reichenbachiellaceae bacterium | reverse complement strand
ATTTATGCTTGTTCTGAAGACAGGGTGTTTTCTAAAACAAACGCACATGCTCAATCTGCAACTAGCTGGTTCAACAGCCCAAATATGGAAAAGGAATTGGGAGCAAACGAGAAATACACCTATCGATATACCATCGATATTCCAGCTGACGAAAACATCAAGGGTTCATTTTGGACAGTACTCATGGTATCAATAGAAAACCCAATTAAAGAAGACATCATTAACAAAAATATTGGAATAGGCACAAAAATCAGGTACGGAGTTGGTCTATTGACTCATGTAAATGAACTAGATGATGTCAATCTAAATTTCCAAAACATCAACCTCAATGAAGGCACCTCTACTAAGGAAAAATCTTTAGACGTGACTATCAAAAATGATGGCTCTTTTATAGAACGAGTGGCATTAACATTAGAAGTATATGACAGTCATGGCAACAAAGTAACAGAGCTCAAAACCAAAAGCAATCTTATCTTCCCAAATGTATGCTTTAATTATACAGTGGATTTATCGTCCCTGCCTCCAGGCAAGTATGAATGTCTACTCTTGGCAGATTCCCGAGAAGAATTCACAGGCACCAACCTTACACTCTCCATCGACAAAAAATCATCACAGAAAATCTGACAGTACTAATTAATGTCTGATAATGAACCATTAATTTTTTAAACCTAAAGACAAATCGTCATGAAAAAACATACTTTTAAATCCTTATTGGCTCTGGCATTTTCACTAATATGTGTAGCTGCTTCCGCACAATTAGGTTTTAAAGTAACGCAAAGAAATAATCAAGAAATTTTCCAACCAGGTCAAAGGCATTCCATTGCTTTAGAAATAGAAAACAACAGTTCCATTTATGACAAAAAAATAATTACGCGTTTAATACTACCCAAAAGATGGAAAACTATAAGTCCAGAATTAAATGGAGTAATCAAAACCAACGAGAACAAAATAATCATTTTAAGTTTTTTTATCCCAAGCAACGAAAAACCAGGTAGCCAAAACTTAATGTTGGAAATCTTGAGTAATGGTGGTTATAGACAGCCAGAAAACCTAACCATAAATATTGCGCCAGTTCATAAAATAGGTATTAACAGCTTGGCTTCACCCCAATTTGTACAAGCTGGAGAAATGATAGAATCTACATTTGAAATCGTCAACAAAGGGAATGTTAACGAAGAAGTCAAACTCAAGTCAAGAAATAACCTACAGGGACCTACTTTTATGACATTGGTGCCAGACTCATCAGTTGTAGTCAAAGTGTGTGAAACTACAAATGTAAAAAACCATTTCATTTATTCTTTGACAAGTAACCTTGAGATTACCAGTGTTGATTCTGGTATTTCCCAAAAAGCCTACAGTTCTACCAAAGTAATTCCAAACAAAATAGCTTTAAAAGATGCTTGGCATAGATTTCCTGTGGAAGCCAGCATTTATTACAACAGCTACACCTCTCCACGAGAATCTGTAAGCTCCAGGTTTTATGAGGTTAAAGGCAATGGATACCTAGACTCAGCAAAAAACAATCACCTCAATTTTATTGTAAGGGCTCCCAACCAACAAAAGCTGAATAGGTTTGGCGTAAGTGATCAATACAGTTTCATTTACAAGTATTTGAATAAAACTACAGTCTATCTTGGTGACCATACGTTCAATGCAAATAAATTGGGGTACACAGGTAGGTATAGTGCAGGAATGCGGATAGATCACAATATAAAAGACTGGAGGCTAAGTGCATTTTACAGCAAGCCACGTCTATTTTATGATTCTAAAAAACCTACATTTGGCGGAAAAATCTCTTATTATATATCGAAATACATGGATGTTGGACTTTCTGTTACCAATTCGGAGGAAGTAACTCAATTCACCAATTATAGATCCATAAATATAGAAGGTAAACCTGGTCAAATCGGAACATTCGAAATCAATTATGCTGATCCCAAAACCACTGTGGAATCTGAAGTAGCAACCAGTGTTGTAGGCGGGACTATTGATTATGCAAGCGACCTGATGGTATCTCATCGTATAGGAAAATTTTACTACAACGGTCACATCACAACTGCAGGAGAAAACTACTTTGGTGCATACAATAATAGTTTCAGGTATTCTAACAACCTGAATTACAACCTCGCCAAATGGCGATTAAGCGTTGGACAGAACTACTCTAAAATACATGAAAGAAGAGACACTACCTTTTATGGTGCACGTCCCTACTTTGAAAATTATTACGCCTCCATCGGTTACCAACTGAACAAGAGACATTACTTCAGCATTAGAGTGGATAAAAGAAAAAGAAAGGATCAAAGTGAATTCAACAGGTTCAATTACAAAGAAAAAGGCATTGAATACAGGTATCGGTTTTCCTATGATTTAATTACAATGTCTTTGAATGGCCGGGTTTCGCTGACTGATAACTTAAGAAGGGATTTCAATTACAAAAGAGCCAACTATGCACAGGTCGTAAACTTCAATTACAAGTACAATAAGGAACTTTCTTTGACTGGTAATTTCAGTTTCAATAGAACCAACAGATACACTGAGGACATCCAAGATTATTACAGAGTAGGTGGCGGTTTTAATCTCAGGTTTAACGGACATTTAAAATTGAGTGCCACTTACAATAGTGGTTTTAGCCCGGAAGAAAATTACAGAAAACGTGATTTCGTAAATGCCAGCATGACTGCCCGAATCACCGAAAAACACCGCCTAGAAGCTAGGGTAAATTACTATATGAACCCCAATGCGATAAGGGATAAGGAAGTTTTCGCTTATTTAAAATACACTTTTAAGTTTGGCGCTCCTTTAAAGAAAATATTAAAACAAGGTGGTATCAATGGCCGGTTTTATTCCTCAGACCCTTCAATAAACCTGCGAGGCATTCAGGTCGTATCGCCGGGTAGTGTAGTGCGATCAAATTCTAATGGTGAATTTGAACTCAACAACATACCAACAGGATCAAGTTACCTCCTACTAGACGAATCTTCTATGCCAATGAATATTGTCCCTGTAATAAAAATGCCCTTGAACGTAGAAATCAATGAAGATGAAAACATACCATTAGAAATTGAATTGGTAAAGGCGGTATTAATTACCGGAAGATTAGAGGTAGATCAAACTCAGGAAAAATACAATTTAGAAGGTTATTTGAAACTAGAGAATGCAGATCGGACATACTTTGCGCAATCTGATCAAAACGGAGCATTTCGTTTTGAGCAAATAGTACCAGGAGATTATAAACTATCTCTGATACGCCTAAAAAACGATTCCAAACTAACTCCTGTAACTGAACCTATCAATGTAAAAACATCAGATACTCAAGGAATATTGAAGTTTAAATTGAAAGCAAAAGAACGCAAAATAAATTTCAAAAAGAATAATTTTAATACAGGCCAATAATCATGAAGCAAACTATATACTATATTTTGATATTGCTGCTAAGTAACTACTGGTGTCATGCGCAAGAAACGGTAGATGCCGAAGCTGTAAGCTTAATAGGTGGAGACCAAAACTTCACCACCATGAGTGTAGATGTACTTGTATTGGCCTTATTGGACGTAGAGCCAGACCCAGGAGCAACTTTAGATATTGGATCAGCCGTTCCTCCGGGAAGTTTAGAGGCTGGGCTTGCACCAGGAGGGGGAGCCGGAACTACTGTCAATGATGACCTTTGGCTCAATTATTCCTATCGAGGAGCGACAGCTACACCTGCAAGAATTATGGTTTCCTCTAACCAACCCGTGCCAAGTGGATTCACAATAAAGATTCTTATTACAAACAGCGGAGCGGGAGGTGATTTCACACCCAATCCACTTGCTGAAATCACACTAAGTGATACTGAGCAACCAATCACCGGAACGTTTGGCAATGGCTATACCGCCGATGGATTGCTCAACGGATACCAACTTCAATATACTGTTGAAAATCCGAGTGGATTGTCCTTACCTGCAGGCTTTGAAGTGACTTATAGATTAGACTATTAAATTTTTAATACATGAAAACCTTAGCGACTTGTATATTGATATTAATAAGCACATTGCATGTGTGTGCACAGCAATTAATTCCAGGGACACTTGATGTAATTGGAATGCCAAGTCTATCTCAATCGATAGCTGATTTAGTAAAGGAAGCGGGTTTAGACGACACCAGTATTGGTTTTGAGTCTTCATCCAATGCAATAGAGATTACCTTCAAATTGGATGAAGGTACAGATCCTGTTACAGGAACTCCAACTACCTCTGATGAGAATTGTGAACAAACGGTAAATTTGTATAAGGTGTACATGCACACAGATGGCACACCATCAAACCTTGTAATTGAGGCCAAAACAGTTGTAAATGGCGGCATGCGATTTCCTGCAGACACTTTCTATGACCAAAATCCAGGGGTTCATGGGATTTTTGGCGCTAGGGACTTAAGGGTAGAAAACGGCGGCAGTTACATCACTATACCAAATGATGCAAGTGTAGCAATAAAAGTAGCTGAATTTGTTGGTTGTCGTCAAGATATTCCGTTTCAGTTCAACATCAAACCCAGTGCCTTAACAGACGCGGGAAGTAGTAATTTTTCAGTCTATTACACGATAGTGGGGAGTATCACAAATTAGTAAAATAAATGAGTGGGCATGATAAACAAGAAGTTTTTTGAACGATTTACTACGGAAGAACTAGATGAGCTAAATGCTTATATAGACAAGGTAAAAATGGAAAAAGAATTTTCTTTCCCACAGAAAATAGCTGACTCTGAAATACCCAT
>CAXBNB010000409.1:0-4750 GCA_963976505.1 uncultured Reichenbachiellaceae bacterium | reverse complement strand
ATATCTGGAGTTCAGGGTATGGCAGTGGTTGTACAATTTGAAAATCTACAAGAAGGAAGATGACACAGACGTAACTTCAGATTTTATAAAAAACATCAAAGACAAGGTAAATCTGTTTGATTTCCTCATGAGTCAAAAGGAAGTTGACCATAAAAGTGTTCTCAAACAGCTGTTAACACCTTCTCAATTGAAAGGGAAAGCATTAAATGCAGAAGTAGCCCAATACCGATGGAATTACGTGTATGATTCTGAAAAAGGGGAATCGAAGAAATACCCATGCAACGAAACGGGATATGAAATAAGAAGACGGCTAAAAAATGTATTGAATGTTCCTGCTAACTTTTTAACCATTGAAACTGAACAACATCTTTGGCATATTATTTATTCCGTCACGGATAAAAAACAGTACGAAACAGCAGTAGAAAACTTTATAAAAAGGTACAACCAAAGGCAGCAAACTAATATTGATGAACTCAGCTTTAAGGAAGCATTTGTAAAGTTCCCTCCATTTAAAAGCGAGTATGGATCATATTCCGAAAAGGCTATCAAAAAACTTTTACCATTGATGCGTTTGGGAAAATACTGGGAATGGAATACGATTGATAATAAGACAAAGGATCGAATAGAGAAAATCTTCAATGCTGAAGATGACTCTGAAATCCGACTTCTGGTGAGAGAAAAAGCAAATGAAAGGAAACTTGAAATAGAGACTGACTTTCAAGGATTACCACTTTGGCTAGCACAATACATCGTTTACGATCGCCATTCTGAAGCAGCACTGGCAAGTAAATGGAATTCAATTTCAGATGTGGATACATACCTTAAAGAATTCAAACAACACTCCCTCCGCAATCCGATTGTGGAACAAGTGGTGATGGAAACACTAAGAGTAGTGAGGGATATTTGGGTCAAATACGGAAATGGAACGGAGAATTTCTTTGATGAAATCCATATTGAACTGGGTCGTGAAATGAAAAACACAGCTGATGACCGCAAGCGAATAACGAGTCAGGTTTCGGAAAACGAAAATACAAATCTTCGTATCAAAGCTTTGATAGTAGAATTAAAAGAAAATTCTGATGGGAATTTGCTGGTGGAAAATGTGCGTCCTTACTCTCCTACGCAACAGGAAGCTCTCAAAATATATGAGGATGGTGTTTTAAATTCGGGCATTGAAGTTCCGGAAGAAATAATCAAAATCAGTAGAATTGCAGAACCTTCTAAAACTGAATTGATTCGTTATAAACTTTGGCTTGAACAAAAGTATCGTTCGCCATACACAGGAGTGGTAATACCATTGAGCAAGCTATTTACTGAAGATTATCAAATTGAACATGTCATTCCGCAAAGCCGTTACTTTGATGATAGTTTCAGCAACAAAGTGATTTGTGAAGCTGCTGTAAATCAGAGAAAAGACAACCAGCTAGGCTTGGAGTTTATAAAAAAGCACCATGGTGAAATTGTTGAAACAGGCCGAGGAAAGAATGTCAAAATATTTACTGAAGATCAATACAGGGGCTTTGTAAAACAGCATTACGATAAAAATAGGAGCAAACGAAACAAGTTGCTATTGGATGAAATTCCGGACAAAATGATCGAAAGACAGCTTAACGATACTCGTTATATTAGCAAGTTTATTTCAAACCTTTTGTCGAATGTGGTTCGTGCTGATAAAGACGATGAAGGAGTGAACTCAAAGAATATTATTCCAGGCAATGGAAGAATCACTTCTATCTTGAAAAGGGACTGGGGACTAAATGATATTTGGAATGAGCTGATTCTACCTCGCTTTGAACGGATGAACCTACTCACCAATACCCATGACTTCACATCAAAAAACACGAATGGAAAAATAATCCCGACAATTCCATTGGAGCATGCAAAAGGATTTCAAAAGAAGCGTCTTGATCACCGCCATCATGCATTGGATGCTTTAGTAATTGCATGTGCTACAAAAGATCATGTTAATCTGTTGAACAACAAACATGCAAAATCAAAAGAACGATTCGACTTGAATCGAAAGCTGAGAAGATTTGAAAAAGTTCAATATCGCCATAACAAAACAGGAGAGTTTGTGGAAAAGGAAGTGCCCAAAGATTTCTTTAAACCTTGGAGTACAGTTACTACAGATTGTAGATCTGTACTAGAAAAGACTGTTGTAAGCTTCAAACAAAATCTTCGGGTTATCAATAAGACAACAAACAAATACGAAAGTTTCAGAGATGAAAATGGTAAACTGAGAATAGGAAAGGATGGCAAGCCAAAGAAAGATTTCGGTTACCAAACCAAAGGCGATAGTTGGGCAATTAGAAAACCGATGCACAAAGACACGGTTTCTGGAAAAGTAAATTTACCGAGAATTAAGGTGCCAAAAGGGAAAATATTAACAGCCACGAGAAAGACTATTGATGCATCGTTTAATCTTAGAACTATAGAATCTATTACAGATACAGGTATTCAGAAAGTTCTAAAAAATTATCTGGCTAGTAAGGATTATAATTCTGAACTGGCATTTTCGCCAGAAGGTCTGGAAGAAATGAATAAAAACATTACTCAATACAACGATGGGAAGCTGCATCAGCCGATTTATAAGGTAAGGTTATTTGAGCTTGGCAGTAAGTTTCCTTTAGGACAAACAGGAAATAAAACAACAAAGTTTGTAGAAGCAGCTAAGGGTACCAACCTGTTTTTTGCTATTTATATGGACGAAAGCGAAAAAAGAAGTTACAGTACTATTCCTTTAAATATTGTCATTGAGCGGCAAAAGCAAGGTTTGCCCTCAGTACCTGAATCTAATGAGAAAGGTCATAAATTATTATTCTGTTTATCACCCAATGATTTGGTTTATGCTCCATCTGAGGATCAAACTCAAAGTGGATAGACTTGGAAATGTTCTTTCATTTCCTGTTACCTCAATCAAATCATGAAAACTTGACACGACAAAATTCTGGAACTTTACTAAACCTCCAAGTTTTTTGGAAACCTTGGAGGTTTATCCCCTTTTGGAAAGTTTCAAACTTTCCAAAAGGTTTGATTAAAAAGCGAAACATAGAATGAAATAGAATAAGCATGCAGCCGAAAACATACTACCATATCTATAATCATGCAAATGGTTTTGAAAACCTGTTTCGGTCACAAGAAAACTACAGATACTTTATGCAGCGGTGGATTAAGTATATAGAACCTGTGGCAGATACCTATGTTTATTGTCTGATGCCGAATCACATTCATTTTTTGATTCAGACAAAATCGGAGAAAGATGTGAGTACCAATTTGAAGTATTCGGAGGCTTTACCTTTTGGAAAGTTTGGAACTTTCCAAAAGGTTGTAAGTAAACAATTTGCCAACTTGTTTAGCAGCTATACACAAGCGTACAATAAAATGTACCAAAGAAGGGGCAGTTTGTTTGTACCCAATTTCAAAAGACAAGAAGTACCCTCCGACAAGGACCTGACAGCAGTTGCCCACTACATCCATAGCAACCCTGTTCATCATGGATTTGTAAAGAGCATAGACTTATGGAAATGGAGCTCTTATCAAACGCTACTGTCAACAAAACCTACCCGATTGGCCCGTGATGAAACCATAAGCTGGTTTGGGAATCAAAATTTTTTCCTATCGATGCATCAGCAAGCCATTGAGCTAAAAGAAAAAGAATGGAATGACTAACTAAACCCTTTGTCATGATCAAACGAACACTTTACTTTGCCAACCCAGCACACCTGCATACTACTAAGAACCAGCTGGTGGCTACCTACGCCGAATCTGGTGAAAAGAAAACCGCTCCCATTGAGGACATTGGGATGGTGCTACTGGAGCACCCACAGATCACTTTGAGCCACACACTCATCAGCAAGTTGCTGGCAAATAATGCCGCCATAGTAACCTGCGACAGCCACCACTTGCCACAAGGCATGATGCTCAACCTCAATGCCCACAATACCCAACAGGCACACTTTCGCGCCCAAATGGAGGCGACAGCTGCTCAAAAGGCGCGTTTGTGGCAGCAGACAGTCAAAATAAAAATACTCAATCAGGCGGCAGTACTCCGACAAAATGGATTGGCAACTGATAACATGGAACGCTGGGCAGCCAAGACCGCTCCGGGAGATCCTGACAACTATGAGGCTCGGGCTGCAGCTTTTTACTGGAAGAGGCTCTTTGAAGACCACCTTCAGCAGTTTAAAAGAGGTCGTTTTGAAGGAGCACCCAACAACATGCTCAACTACGGTTATGCTGTGTTGAGGGCTGTGATTGCCCGCTCATTGATCGGGAGTGGGTTGATGCCCACTTTTGGTTACCACCACCGCAACAAGTACAATGCTTACTGTTTGGCAGATGACGTAATGGAACCGTACCGCCCTTTTGTTGATGAGCTGGTGTTAGAGTTGGTGCGGTCATTAGATGATTACGACGAGCTTACACCTGCCATCAAACAGCAATTGCTTCAGATACCTGTACTGGATGTACGGATCAATGGACAGGTAAGTCCTTTGATGCTTGCCGCACAAGAAACCACCAGTAGCCTGTATAAGTGCTATGCACGAGAGCTAAAGTCCATTAAATTTCCGGAGCTGTGAGTTTGCAGCGCCTCAATCAATACAGAGTCATGTGGGTCATGGTATTTTTCGACTTGCCTACCGAAACCAAGGCAGATACACGCAACTACCGCAGGTTTGTAGATGTGCTGGAAAAAGATGGTTTCACCAGATTTCAGTTTTCGATCTTCTTGCGCCACTCTGCGAGTATG
>CAXBNB010000408.1:0-4755 GCA_963976505.1 uncultured Reichenbachiellaceae bacterium | reverse complement strand
TGACAACAGTAGGTGAAGCTATGGAATACCTCAGAACTAAATTATGATGAAGGCGAAAAACCGCCATGTAACAGCACACTTGAAGATTAAGATGAAAGAAATGAGCATTGATATGAGAGTTGATTAAGAAAATTACCGCCATGAGAAAAACAGTTGTCATAATGCTATGGGGCCTTTTAAGTATTGCTACTGCAATGGCACAACCGGACTACTACATTACTACCGAGGGAACCATGATGATAGAGGCCGTTTTCCTCGACTCGGCCATAACGGCTAAAAGCAAAAAGGTCACCGTTCTGATAGATTACAATTCTGGCGAGTTTCAATTGTTTTTTGATGCGTCAACCCTAAATACAGGAATACTGGCACTCGATACCTTACTCGCAAAAGAAAAGAATCATGTCATCCAGTATGAAGGGAGATTTGGATTGGATCACGTTCAAACCGAATCGCACCCACCCTTAGACTTCACGGTGGACGGTTCTATCAATTGTAGTGATCATAATGGTTCTGTACGGGGAAATGGCAGATTGGTGCACCTGAGTAACGTCTATTCATGTTATCTCAACATGACCTTTGACTTAAAACTTGACCAATTACCATTCGACATTGCTGTTGACGGGTTGGATGAAAACATTAGGATAGTGATTGTTCAGATGCTACTGTATCAAAACTCTGGCTCAACTTATTAACGGCTATGAACGATACCCATTGATTGTGCTTTATGATGCTGTTTCAAACAACGTTAAACAATGGAAGATTTTAAAGAACAATTTGACAACATTCTGATTGACAAGTTTCAGGTTGAAAGAGAGGCTCTAAAGCCAGAAACAGTGTTTTCTTCAGATCTGGGAGCCGATTCCCTGGACATGATAGAACTCACCATGGAATTTGAAAAAACATTCAAAATAACAATTCCTGATGATGATCAGGTTGAAAGACTGAAAACGGTCGGTGAGGCGATGGAATATATCAAAGACAAACTTTAACTCTTTGAATTTCTAATGGGACATACGGTAAAAGGAACCATACGGGAAATGCAATTGTTGGCAAAATCAAAGGAAGGAATCTGCCTATCTAAAACATACATCAATTCCAAAACGAAGCTTTGTTGGGAATGCAAATATGGACACCGATGGCAGGCAACTCCATTGAGTGTGAAGAATAGGAAAAGTTGGTGTCCGGTCTGTGCATGCAATCAGCCGTTAGGAATTGATGAAATGCACCGCCTTGCCACTATCGAAAAAGGGAAATGTCTTTCCAAGGATTATGTTAATGTCAAAACCAAATTGTCGTGGGAATGTAAGGAAGGACACCGGTTTGAAGCAACTCCTGTTAGCATACGCATGGGAGTTTGGTGCAAAAAATGTAAATAAGCACAATGAAATGAGAACAAATAAAACCATAAGCAAGAGGCATGTACTCAAGTGGTTATTGGTTGGCTTATTCTTAGGCATATTCTTTATAAAACCATTTACGCTTTCCCTTTTTACTTATGATGCCCTTGATGATACAGGCAATTGGTTCTCCTTACTGATAAATGAGTACAGATCAATTGTCTCAATTAGTGATTGGCATGAACTGCTTATCACAGGTGTTTTTGGCTTGTCAGGTGCTGCCATGCTGATCAGTACCCTCTTGATCAAAACCCTTATCAATAGAGTAAAGGAACTGAGTCACAGGAATGAAGCGCTCGCTTTAATATCTGGTGGCGAGAATAGGGGGGTAGAATTCAAATCTACGTTACGATGGGATTTAAGATTGGGAAAACGAAATGCGGAAATGGAAGTTGCTGTCCTTAAAACAATAGCAGCTTTTATAAATACGGATGGAGGAGATCTTTTTATAGGGATTGATGATTACGGTGTAGCGTTAGGGCTTGACAATGATATAAGTACGCTCAAGAAGAAAGATATTGATGGTTTTGAACAATACCTGATGACTCTGATTACCGAAAAAATAGGCGCAAATTATTGCACGCTGGTCACCGTTATGTTTTATAGCGTAGAAGAAAAAGAAATATGCCGTGTAATGGTAAAACCCTATACCTCCCCTGCCTACATCAAAGAAAATAAGATCACCCATTTTTTTATACGGGCCGGAAACGGAACAAGAGAATTGAATGTCCAAGAATCCTTAGACTATATTAAGAACCAACAAAAAAGACATAAATGAAAAATTTAAAATATGATTTACCCTCAGGGATTGTTGTTTTTATCGTGGCAATTCCACTGTGTTTGGGAATTGCTTTGGCATCAGGTGCACCTTTAATGTCCGGAATTATTTCAGGTATTATCGGTGGAATTGTTGTTGGTGTTTTGAGTGGGTCGAGTACCAGTGTTAGTGGTCCTGCTGCCGGTCTTGCAACCGTAGTTCTTGCCTCAATTTCCAAACTTGGGGCATTTGAAGTTTTTTCGATGGCACTAATCATAGCTGGTTTTTTACAACTCGTTGGAGGTTATTTCAAAGGCGGAATAATTGCCGACTACATTCCTTCAAATGTAATAAAAGGATTATTGGCAGCCATAGGAATATTGTTGATTTTAAAGCAAATCCCACATGTTGTTGGTTATGATGCAGATCATGAAGATCTATTCGCGTTTGTTCAACCCAATGGAGAAAATACGTTTACACATTTATTTAGCAGTCTGGAACATCTCAACGTTGGGGCTATTATTATTGGGTTAACTGCGTTGTTGTTGTTAGTTTTTTGGGATAAAACACCGCTAAAAAAAATAAGGCTGCTACCAGCCACCTTTATAGCTGTGTTATTAGGCATTGCATTAAACGAGTTATTCAAAAATTTTATTCCTTCCCTTTTTGTTGAACAGGAACATTTGGTAAATATTCCTTCAACAGGTATTATGGGACTTTTGGAAATAAAATTACCTGCATTTTCAACCCTTTTCAATTATGATGTATGGGTTGTGGGGCTTACCATTGCCATTGTTGCCTCTTTAGAAACGCTGTTAAACTTAGAAGCCGTTGATAACATTGATCCGCATAAAAGAAAATCACCACCAAATCGCGAGCTTATTGCTCAAGGTATTGGCAATATGTTCTCCGGTTTTATTGGTGGCTTACCCATTACATCGGTAATTGTAAGGGGTTCCGTAAACATTGATGCCGGCTCAAAAAGTAAAAACTCCACCATTTTTCACGGAGTGCTTTTACTTCTTTCTGTATTAACGATAACTCCTCTTTTAAATAAAATTCCGTTGGCAACACTGGCAGCTATACTTATAGTTATTGGATATAAACTAGCGAAAATATCACTGTTTAAAGAAATGTACAAAAAAGGCTGGGATCAGTTCATTCCATTTGCGGCTACTATTATTGGTATTATTTTTACCGATTTACTGGTAGGAATACTCATTGGGCTTACGTTTAGTATATTCTATCTACTCCGAAGCAATCTAAGAAGTCCATTTAAACTGGATAAAGAAACTATTTACACCAATGAGACCATTAGAATTGAGTTACCAAATCAAGTCTCGTTTCTAAATAAAGCAACCATAAAAAATACTTTATGGAATATTCCTGAAAATTCAAAAGTGATTATTGATGCAAGTAAAGCCGACTATATTGATAATGATGTCTTAGAGGTTATAAAAGATTTTAAAGAAGTAGTTGCCCCTGAGAAAAGCATTCAACTCAATAAAATTGGATTAAAAAAAGAATATGAATTGACAGACCACATTGAATTTGTGAATGTATTGGACAAAAAAACCCAAGAAGAATTAACACCAGAGAATATTCTATCACTTCTTAAGAAAGGGAACGACCGATTTGTAAATGGAAAGTGGGTAAAAAAAGAGTTGCAACATCAGGTAAATGCTACATCTTCAGGTCAATTTCCAATGGCAGTAGTTCTTAGCTGTATAGATTCCAGAATTACATCAGAAATGATTTTTGACGCTAACCTTGGTGATTTAATTTCAATTCGTATTGCAGGTAATATTGTAAGCGATGAAATAATTGGTAGCATGGAACTTTCTCACAAAGAAATAGGAACTAAGCTTATAGTAATACTTGGACACTCCAACTGCGGAGCAATCAATGCTGCTATTTCTGGTCTGAAAGAAGGATTTATTTCGAACATCACTGAAAAAATAAGGCCCTCCTTTGAAAAGGCTTCCGCATTACAGAAAAGTGGTCAAATAGCCGATAGCATTTCAGAGAAAACTTGCCATTTGAATGTGCAGAATTCTATCACTGAAATCTTAAAAACAAGTACCTACCTGTCCGCCCAAATAACTGAGGGCAAATTAGGAATTGTTTCAGCATATTATGATACAACAACCGGTATTATTCGTTTTGATGATTTAATCACATCCACTACAAAAGAATAATATTATGCATATAAAAATTGAATTAATAATTGTTGCACAACTTTTCATAGCCTTTTTGCTTGGTGCAATTATCGGTTTAGAAAGAGAAAAGCATGGCAACGCAGCCGGAATAAGAACTTATGCAGCCGTTACACTGGGTGCTGCATTGTTCACACTTATCGGTATTCACTCACCCGATGCCACTGCAGCAGGGAGAATAGTTGCCAATATTGTTACAGGTATTGGCTTTTTGGGTGCAGGTATTATCTATAAAGACAATACAAAAGGCTTGACACATGGGCTTACCACTGCCTCATCGGTTTGGGCAGCCTCAGCCATTGGAGTGGCAGTAGCATACAATATGTATTTGATAGCTGTATCGGCTACAGTTGCTATTTATTTTCTACTGGCACTCCATCATTTT
>CAXBNB010000407.1:0-4756 GCA_963976505.1 uncultured Reichenbachiellaceae bacterium | reverse complement strand
AATGGATGCAGTGCCCAACATTATTGGAGCCACATTGATCGTCATTATTTTTGGAGTAGGAGGTAAGTTTCTGTCTTCATTCTTGGGAGAATTGTTTGGCAATATCGGATTGGATGAATTTGGTGAAAAACTGAACTTGTTTATTGTAAGTGACGGTTATTCCTTGTCAAAAATCATTGCCAATCTCGTTTACTTTTTTGTGGTTTTCTTCGGGATTGTCACAGGCATAGAAATGTTAGGGTTTGAACGGTTGACCGAGATCTTTCATAACATATTAAACTTAATGGGTAACATTCTATTTGGGTTATTTGTGATGGTGATTGGTAACATAGTAGCATCTTCAGTGCATGGAGCCCTAATCAAAACCAACGACAATCAATATTTGGCTGGAATAGCCAAAGTCGGTATAATCGGTTTGTTTTTAGCTATTGCATTGCGCACCATGGGTATTGCCAATAGCATTGTAGAGCTTGCTTTTGGACTTACATTGGGTTCTTTGGCAGTAACTGTAGCCTTGGCTTATGGGCTAGGGGGCAGAGAAGCGGCAGGCAAACACATGGAGAAAATTTTAAAGAAATTTCAAAAGGACTAAGCGTCAACAATTCAACTATAATTGAGTTGTAGAAAGTGCAGGCCATATTGTATTTAAAAAAATATATCGTATCATAGCAATATGAAAGAAGTAAGCTTATACATTATGGCGGTGTTGTACATCTTGGCAGGAATCAATCATTTTGCCAAACCAAAATTTTACCTGCGTATCATTCCACCGTATATTCCGTGGCACAAAGCGATGAATTATATCAGCGGTGCAGCGGAGATACTTCTAGGAGTATTATTGCTCTATCCTCCTTACTCTTCCTTGGCTGCTTGGGGCATTATAGCTTTGCTTATTGCAGTTTTTCCAGCCAATGTTTATCACCTTACTTCCGCCAAACCTGGCAGAGGCATCCCCATATGGATTTTATACCTTAGAATTCCATTTCAAGGAATTTTTATACTGTGGGCTTGGTGGTACACTTGATAATGGTAATTTCGCTACGGTTCTTTTGATCACAACTATATTCCTTTGTCAATTTAGTTGAAGTGAAATTGGGATGAATTATGTTGGAAAGCCTTAAATCCTAAAGTAAAAATTCAATAAAATATGAGAAATGTTATTCTAATCCTGACAATTCTGTTGGGTAAATATTCCACTGGCAATGCACAGGACGACTACAAAATTCCTGAAAACACAAAGAAGATTTTGTTTTTGGGAAATAGCATCACTTATGCTGGTAGTTATGTGTCTTATATTGAAGCATACCTAACTCTTCGATACCCAGAAAAACATTACGAATTTATCAATGTAGGTTTACCCAGTGAAACAGTGTCTGGCCTTTCTGAACCGAATCATGCGGGAGGAAAATTTCCTCGTCCTGACTTACACGAACGGCTAAAACGGGTATTGGATCAGACCAAACCTGATTTGGTTTTCGCTAACTATGGAATGAACGATGGCATCTATATGCCATTCGATGATACTCGATTTCAAAAATACCGAGATGGGTTAACTTGGCTCAATGAGCAAGTGACAAATACTGGTGCATCCATCGTTTTCCTGACACCTCCGATCTTTGATGAACGAAAAGGGGCAGCATACGCCAATGTGCTTGATATTTATTCAGATTGGCTGATAAGTTGTCGTTATACTAGAGATTGGGAAGTGGCTGATTTGCACTGGCCAATGAGAAAATACCTTGAAGACCAGCGATTGACAGATTCAACATTTGTGCTTGCAAATGACGGAGTGCATCCGAATAAATTGGGACATTGGTTAATGGCTAAGCATGTGCTGTTGTTTCTAGGAGAGCAAAATTTAATGGATGTGGAGAACGCCGAAAGTGCCATGTCAGCATTTTCCAATGGAGGCGCGGTTTTGAAATTGGTGGAAGAAAGACAGGTTATGATGAAAGATACTTGGCTGACAAAGACAGGTCATGAAAGGCCTGGCATGAAAACAGGCTTGCCTATGAAAGAAGCTAAGAAAAAGGCTGTTGAAATCGAAACTCAAATTCAGCTGCTATTGAAATGATGTTTCAATACTCAAATTGCTCTTAACAGAAATCAAATTGGAGGGAGCGACGAAATATTCAAGATGAAAATTGCACCAATAAGTATTACATTTGTTTTCATTCAACTTCTTTTACAAACCATACCTTATTCAAAAACATGAAATACAGTATCACTTTAGTAGCAATTTTTATGACCATCAGTTTACAGGCTCAAAACTTTGTATTGCCCCTTTGGGAAAATGAAATACCTAACTCTCAAAAAACGAATGAAGAAGAAATTAGTCTAGAAACCGATATTGTAAGGATTTCAAAAGTACAAAACCCTACTATTGAGGTGTATTTACCTTCGAAAAAAACAGCAACCGGACAGGCTGTAGTGATCTGTCCTGGAGGAGGATATGCTATTTTGGCCTACGACTGGGAGGGAAGTGATGTAGCCAGGTGGTTGAATTCTAAAGGCATAGCAGGAATAGTCTTGAAGTACCGTTTGCCAAATTCGAAATCAAATGTAGTGTCATATAAATCACCATTGATGGATGCTCAAAAGGCCATGAGGTTGGTGCGATATAATGCAGAAAAATGGAATATCAATAAAAAAGAAGTGGGCATAATGGGGTTTTCTGCCGGAGGGCATTTGGCATCTACCTTGGGAACGCATTTTGACGAGAAATTGAACGAATCCAAAGACTTGGTAAATTTCATCAGTGCCAGACCTGACTTTATGGTGTTGATGTATCCTGTGATTACAATGAAAGAACCGTATGTGCACAAAGGATCTCGAAATAACTTATTGGGACCTGAACCTTCTAACGAATTGATCAATCATTTATCAAACGAGATGCAGGTAAAACAAAATACGCCTCCTACATTCATTGTGCACTCAGGCGATGACAAAGGAGTACCGATTGAAAATAGTCTTATGTTTTACAAAGCATTAAGAGAAAAAGATATTCCAGCTGAGATGCACTTTTTTCCTTCTGGAGGACATGGCTATTCTATGGCTCAAAATAATGAATCACTGAGGTCTTGGCCTGATTTACTCAATGTTTGGTTGCGAGGATTAAATAAATAAAATCATGACTTACAAATGGTAAATGAGTCAATTAAACGGGGTAATGATTTGTTGAACAAGATTAGGATGAACATAGTATTTTAACTATTACGATTAGACTGCAACCAAATTATGAAGCCCTATTTTATCGATAAAAGCAATCTTTCAAACAGATCCTTCTCATTTGATTACCACAAATTGCCCCATTACCTAAGGGTGTGGCATTACCACCCTGAACTTGAACTGGTTATTCAAAAGAAAAGCATCGGTACTCGATTTATAGGCGATAACATATCGAAATACAAACCAGGTGAGATGATTTTACTGGGTAAAAACTTGCCCCACATGTGGTTGTGTGATGATGTTTATTTCGAGAAAAACTCGAAACTTACGGCGGAAGCTTATGTGATTCATTTCAGAGAAGATTTTGCGGGGAATGAGTTTTTTCAGATGCCAGAAATGGCTGCTATAAAGGGCTTACTTACCAGATCGATACAGGGGATTAACTTTTTAGGAAAAAGCAAGGAGCTCATTTTTGACTTAATCAAAAAACTTGAGCAAAGCGATGAATTTGACAGGGTGATAAACCTGATGAATATCCTGAAATTGCTCGCTGAAGAAACCGATTATGAATTGCTTTCCAGTGAAGGTTTTTTAAATGACTTCAAGCAAACCGACAAAAGACAATTGGATGGAGTGTATCATTTTGTAATGCAAAACTTTACAAAGCAGATAAAATTAGATGAAATAGCTGGCATAGTGAATATGACGGCCTCCTCGTTTAGCCGGTATTTCAAAAGAATAAATAGCAAGACATTTTCTCAATATGTAAGTGAAATACGAGTAGGTTATGCCTGTCGGTTATTAATAGAAAATAAATACCAAATTGCTCGGGTTTGTTATGAATCTGGGTTCAACAACCTGTCAAATTTTAACAGACAATTTAAGGCAATTATGAAGTGTTCTCCTTCGGAATATGTTCGCAAACACGTCTCAAATAAGATGCTAACCAAGTAGCATTAACCCTGTTTTCTATTGATGTGATATTGATCTTTTTTGGTTCTATTTACGCTCAATAATCATTCAGTCAATTAATGTGGATAAAATAGTATTAATGTGAGTGTTTATATTGGTAGTTGAAATTAGGTCTATACTACATATTTGCATGATTTATAAAATGACCTTTGGGTGTGGTGGAAACTGCCTTTAACAAGAATAACACTAAGATAAATGAAATACATAGTTTGTGAAAAACCAGGGCAATTTCTACTGAAAGAAAAAGAAGCACCAGATCGGAAAAGTGGGGAAGCACTGTTGAAGGTAAAAAAGGTTGGGATTTGTGGTACTGATTTGCATGCTTATGCAGGAAATCAGGCATTTTTCACTTACCCTAGGATATTGGGTCATGAGTTGGCAACACAAATTGTGGAAATTGATGAAAACGATCAAGGGCTAAAAGCAGGTGACAATGTAATTGTGATGCCTTATGTGAGTTGTCAGAAATGCATCGCTTGCCGAAATGGTAAAGCCAATTGTTGCACCAACATTTCAGTACTTGGTATTCATGGAGACGGAGGGATGCAGGAGTTGATTTCTGTTCCTGAGAACATCCTATTGCCAGCCGGGAATTTGTCTGATGATGAAATGGCAA
>CAXBNB010000406.1:0-4759 GCA_963976505.1 uncultured Reichenbachiellaceae bacterium | reverse complement strand
CAAGTCAGCGGCCGATTTTTCTTTTCTATTACACGGATTTCATTTCCTAAGTCAGGCAGGTACATTGGCCATCATTTTACCTCATGGCGTTTTATTCCGTGGAGGAGCAGAAGAACGCATTCGAACCAAACTTTTGAAAGACAATAACATTGACACAGTCATTGGTTTACCTGCTAATTTGTTCTATTCAACAGGAATTCCTGTCTGTATTCTTGTATTGAAAAAATGTAAAAAAGAAGATGATGTGCTATTCATTAATGCCAGTGAGCATTTTGAAAAGGATGGGCGCTTAAATCGTCTGCGTGAAGGAGAAGATGATGAACCGAATGACATTCTAAGTATTGTAGAGACCTACAAATACAGAAAAGAGGCGGAACGTTATTCTCGTAAAGTCTCGATGGATGAAATAGAAAAGAATGGTTACAACCTGAACATTTCGAGATATGTAAGTACATCAGAGGATGAAATACAGATTGATCTTAATCAGGTGAATAAGAAACTTACAAACATCAATGAAACTATTGAGGCCAAGACAAAGGAACATAATAAGTTTTTGAAGGAGTTGGGGTTGAAAACGATCTAATCAAAATTTCTAAGTCAAAGACATTGCTAAGTTGCACTTAGCAACCGCACAAGCCAAAACTTGCCAGCAGCGTATGTCTGCTTACCGTGGTATTCTGTGAGTTTAGTGCATATGTCAACCCATCAGGCCAAAAATTTTAAATAATCAAAAAATCCAATAGTTCAAATCACAGATTTGACTAATTAGCAGCCGAAACATTATACATTACAAAAACGCCCAATTCATGCTGTGGGGTTATGGTGAAGGTATGATCTTGCATTATTCTATATGCAATACACGAACAAAAGACATAAACTACACTTCAATTGAACATTTGATCCTATCTAAAGCTTAAGGTGTTCTTAATTTCCTGGTTCAATTATCAAAATCATTTATTCTAAAAGATCCTTCACTACCAGCCTCGCAGGCAGCCGGGCGTTCAGGATAGCCTGCCCCGTTCTATTACGGGGACAAGACGTGTTTGGAGCTTAATAACTTGTTAACAGCTGAAACAAGATTTTATAATTCTGTTTCCTTGTCACACTGAGTGCAGCGAAGTGTCTCAATTTGACTCTTGTAATAGTCAAACAGTAATTCAGGTTGAAAGTGGTTTATTGCAAACTGTCCAGTACCTGAGTCTACAATGGCAAATCGTGCGGTAAGGAGGTTTTGTTTTTAAATATGTTTGCCTTAAACGTTTATGAAATTGGCTGGAAGATTAAGATGAAAAGCAGTAAATTAGTTTTTTGTATTTAAACTCAAAACACGTTGAAAAAGACCACAAGAAGAGATTTTGTTAAAAAGACAGCCATGGCTGGGGTGCTTCCATTTGTAGTTCCTTATGAAAATAAATGGAATGAAGCACCAAGCAAGAATGAATTGGATATCAATATTTTTTCAAAACACCTTCAGTTTTTAGAATATGAAGCAGTAGGAGCAAAGGCAGTAGAAATTGGCTTTTCTGGTGTGGACTTGACAGTACGTCCCAAAGGACATATATTGCCTGAAACAGTAGAGAAGGTGTTACCGAAAGCAATAGAAGCTATAAAACGAGGAGGGTCTTCTTGTAAAATGATGACCACAGCAGTTGGTGATTCAAAAAATGCCATAGATAGATCAGTATTGCAGATCGCTTCTCAGCAGGGTATTAAATACTATCGGGCAAATTGGTTTAAGTATGAAGACAATCAATCGATGCAAGACACTTTGGAGCGGTATAAAGATCAGATTGCTGAATTGAGTTTGTACAACAAGCAATTGGGGCTGGTGGGTTGCTACCAAAACCACTCAGGGTTGTCGATTGGTGCATCAGTGTGGGAGCTCAAGAAATTAGTAGAATCCGCCGATCCCAATCATTTTGGCTTGCAATATGACATACGCCACGCAACAGTAGAAGGAGGCATGTCATGGAAAAATGGACTCAGGTTAGTTCATGACAATATCAAGACCATTGCCCTAAAGGATTTTCGTTGGGAAGTGGTAAAAGGAAAATGGAAAACTGTAAACACCCCTATTGGAGAAGGAATGGTAGATTTTAAAACCTATTTTGGCTTGTTAAAAAAATATAAAATCAATGTGCCTGTTTCCCTTCATTTTGAATACCCTTTGGGTGGGGCAGACCATGGTAAATCGACTATCACCATTAATGAAAACATTGTTTTTGATGCCATGAAAAGGGATCTGAAGAAGGTTAGGGAACTTTGGAAGGAAGCCTAAGCTTCTAATCGAATCTCATGTGCTTCACAGAATCTCCTGAGTTATACAGCTCCAAAAGTGAATCGATACCTATTTCCAGGTGTTTTTGGACGAAACCAGATGTTACCTTTTTGTCGCTGCTATCGGTTTTGACACCTTGCGGGATCATAGGGTTGTCAGAGACCAGCAAAAGTGCACCGCGTGGTATTTCATTTACAAAACCAACAGTAAAAAGAGTGGCTGTTTCCATATCCACACCGATTGCTCTGATTTTCCTTAGGTATTTTTTGAAATTCTTATCATGCTCCCAAACTCGTCTATTGGTGGTCATGATGGTTCCTGTCCAGTAGTCCATCGCATGTTTTTTGATCATGGAGGACACAGCACGTTGGAGTCGGAAGGAGGGGAGCGCTGGAATTTCTATGGGGAGGTAGTCGTTGCTGGTTCCTTCTCCTCGGATAGCTGCAATAGGCAGTATAAGATCACCCAACTGAGTTTTCTTCTTGATGCCTCCACATTTTCCCAGAAACAATACAGCCTTAGGATGGATGGCTGACAACAAATCCATGATGGTTGCGGCCACTGCACTACCCATTCCAAAATTGATGATGGTGATGTTGTTTGCTGTTGCTGAGGTCATAGGCTTGTCGAGCCCTTGGATTTCTACTCCAAATTTTTCGGCAAACATTTCCACATAGTTGGCGAAATTAGTCAAGAGAATATAGTCAGCAAATTCTTCTAAAGGTACTCCAGTGTATCTTGGCAACCAGTTTTCTACAATTTCTTTTTTAGTAATCATAAGATGGGATAGTTGTGTGTTTGTAGCTAATGTACGGAATTTAATTTTATTCGGTTGGTAAATTGCGCTAATTTGCATCTGATGAAGCAGCTCAATTTGCCACAATATGAATTTAGATTAAGCGATGATAAATCAGCTATATTTGATACCATTCGAAAAAAATATATTGTTTTGTTACCGGAAGAATGGGTGAGGCAGCATTTCATTCATTACATGGTATCTCATCTCGGCTATCCGACCTCATTGATCAAGGTGGAATTTGGAATCCGGTACAATAAGCTGCCCAAAAGACCTGATATTCTTTCATTTGATAGAAGTGGAAATCCACTGCTGTTGGTTGAGTGTAAATCCTATGATGTCAAAATCTCGAAATCGGTTTTCACGCAGGTATCGGTGTACAATAAAGTACTGAAGTCTCCTTATGTGGTGGTGACCAACGGGCTTCAGCATTTTTGCTGGCACCAGCACCCAGAAACTGGAGAGGTATCATTTCTTGACTCAATTCCTGAATTTCAAGCGCTGATGGATAAATGACAGGTGCTTTTATTACGTTTAAAAACGTTAAATAAACCTGAGTTAAAACTCATTGTTTCTTCTGTTGATCGCTGACTTTTTTTGAGCTAGTTTTAATGTTTGATAGCATTATATAAGATTTGTATGCAAATAAAATTATTACTTTTCAGCCTTTTTATTGTAGTCAGTTCATGTGGGGAAAAATTATTTTTTTCTGTTGAAGAAGGCGTCTCTAAGGAACTAGCCATTCAAAGAAAACGAAACATTTCTTTCGTTTCTTATGACATGAAATTTTCTATTCCTGAACAAAAGGATCAGCCTGTCACAGGAAGCACAAAAATTGGCGTAAAGTTAAAATCATTAGAAGACCCGTTGGTTTTGGATTTCAACCCAGAAGTTGAAAATGCGGTAAAATCATTTAAAGTAAATGGTGACACTGAGCAATTCGAAATTGAAAATGGTCACCTAGTCATTGCACCATCTTCTTTGATAGTAGGTTATAATGAAATAGAAATAGATTTTATATCTGGAGATCAATCTTTGAATAGAAATGATGATTTTTTGTACACACTTTTTGTGCCTGATAGGGCTTCCACAGCTTTTCCTTGTTTAGATCAGCCTGATTTAAAAGCTAAATATTCACTTCAACTGGATATACCAACACAATGGTTGGGCGTGTCTAATGCTCCGGTCTTATCAGAGAAAGTCACTGGCAGTATCAAGTCAATGGTCTTTGAAGAGACGGATTTGATAAGTACCTATTTATTCTCCTTCGTAGTTGGAAAATTTGAGGCAGTTAGTAAAACATTGGACGGCATGTCGATGACGATGTTTCACCGAGAAACAGATAAACTGAAGTTGGTCAACAATGTTGATACTATTTTTAAGCAACATATTACCGCGATAAGGTGGCTTGAAAAATATACGGGGATGGATTATCCTTTTAAGAAATTTGATTTCGTGCTCATTCCCGGATTTCAGTATGGAGGGATGGAGCATACAGGTGCCATTCAATACAGGGATTCCAAATTGCTATTAGAGGAATCAGCAACATTGAATGACAAAATCTCAAGGTCCATGCTGATAGCCCACGAAACTGCTCACATGTGGTTTGGCAACCTCGTGACCATGGAATGGTTTGATGATGTTTGGATGAAGGAAGTTTTCGCGAACTTCATGGCATCTAAAAT
>CAXBNB010000405.1:0-4763 GCA_963976505.1 uncultured Reichenbachiellaceae bacterium | reverse complement strand
AAATTAAAAGGAAGTGCTAGCGCTGGATTGACAACCGCTAAAATTGCTCTGGAAGGACCAATCAAGCCAGGGAAAAGTTCATTTGTTTTAGCCGGTAGAAGCTCTTTCTCAGACTGGGTGCTACAGCGGATACCAAGTGTACAATTGAAGAATAGTTCAGCCTCCTTCTATGACACCAACTTGAAAATAAGTCAGAATTTGAGTCAGAAAAGTAAGGTGTCACTTTCCCTTTACGCTAGCAATGACCAATTTTCATTAGATGTAGATACGGTCTATAATTGGAGCACTCTAAACGGATCAATTATCTGGAATCATATATTTTCCGATAAAGTATTTTCTACAACTACCCTGTCAAAAGGGAGATATAAGTATAAGGTGAGTGACATTAAGGGCGACAATCAATTTGAGTTGAATTCAGCAATAGATTATGAAAAGGCCAAAATGGTGATGAAAGTCTCCGCTGGAATTAAGCATGATTTAAGTTTTGGAATGGAAGGGACGGTTTTTGATTTTTCTCCAGGGCAACTTAACCCAATGGAAGGGTCTTTTTTGGAACCGGAAACATTAGAAAATGAAAAAGGCTTGGAATTAGCCGGGTTTGTAAGTGATGAATATAAAATTAATCAAAGGTTTTCGGTGATTGCAGGGCTGAGGGTATCTACCTTTAGAAACCTTGGTCCTGGTACAGTTCAAATGTATGATAATACTGGATCTCGCAGTATTGAAACCAATATAGGTGAAAGAAAATATGAAGATGGAGAAGTCATAAGTCAATATTATGGTATTGAGCCGCGATTTTCATTTAAATCTATATTGAATCGCACTAGTTCTATAAAATTTAGTTACGGCATAGCCAATCAATATTTACACTTGATTTCGAATACAGCTGCAATTACTCCTATTGATATCTGGAAAATGAGTGACACTTACCTTAAGCCATTAAGGTCTACCCAGTTTTCATTAGGATATTTCAAAAACTTCAAAGAGAATACTTTTGAATCCTCAGCAGAAATCTACTTCAAGGATCTTAATAATATCGTTGAATACATTGACCATGCTGATTTAATATTGAATGAGAATTTGGAAACCGATGTGTTGAACGCCGATGGTCAAGCCTATGGATTAGAGCTGTCAGTAAAAAAGAATAAAGGCAGGTTAAACGGGTGGATGAGCTATACTTTTTCTAGGAGTTTAAGAAAAGTAGTTGCTCCTACAGAAAGAGAAGTGGTAAATGGTGGCAGTTTTTATCCTTCTAATTTTGACAAACCAAATGACCTTACTGTGGTAGGGAACTATAAGCTTAGCAGGAAATTTAGCTTGTCATTTAATTTCACATATAGTACAGGAAGACCCGTTACTGCACCGCTATACCGCTATCGAATTGGCAATTTGATTTCCTTAGATCAATATTCAGAAAGAAATGCGTTGCGCATACCAGATTATCATCGCCTGGATGTTTCTCTTACGATAGATACAAGTATCAAAAAGAAGAGGAAATTCGACAGCAGCTGGGTGATTTCAATTTATAATTTATATGCGAGAAGAAATGCTTACTCTGTTTTCTTTAGGCAGCAATTTCCAGAAGGTCCTAGAAAACTATCTGTGATAGGAACAATGTTCCCATCGGTCACTTACAATATTAATTTTTAATGATCTAATCAGAAAAGATGAACGTAATTGACAAAATAAAACGAAGCATTGTGGTACTCAATTTTTTAAGAACACATATTCTTTTCATAGTTGTTTTGCTTGTTTCTAACCATGCCTTCGGAGCAACTTATAGAGAAATACAAGACGGGTTGATTTTGCATTTGGATAAACCTGCATATTTTATTGGTGAAACAATCTGGTATAAAATTTACAGTGAAGGCGAAACAGAGGCGAAAGCATTTTACCTTGAACTATATGATGATGATGGTAATCGAATTGTGCTCCAAAAGTGTGCTGTAAGAAACCACATGTCATCAGGAAACCTTACATTACCAAATACCTTAAAAACCGGTAGGTACGCCTTGATCACGTCGGCAGATCGATCTACGAAAGGGTATAGAAGAGACATATTGATAGTTAATCCCCAGGATGAAAAAACACTATTATCCAAAGTCCCTTTCAATCCCATTTCCGCAAAGAACAATGATACAAACAACTGGGATGTAAAATTAGAACTTCGCAATCAAGCCATTTCAAGAAGAGGAAAAATAGAACTTGAATTAAATGTGACAGATAATCAAGGAGAGGCCGTAAGTGGTAATTTTTCAGTAGCGATAAGAGATAAATCGAAAACGCTTGCCGTACCTGACATGGCCTTTGAAAACAAAATTGTGAATACAGCCAAAAGCCTTGATCCAATGGTTGTTAAAGGAAAAATAGCATCAGAAAATGGGGTTGACATTAGCGATAAAATGCCGTTGGTATTGCAAGTGATTGTGGGTAACACAGCTCACTCTATCATTACAGATAAAAATGGGCAATTTGAAATTCCAATTGAACATGAGTTGCTAGGTACCAATACGGTTTACTTTATGAACTATAGGTACTTTATAGAAAATGGATTTCCTCTCAAACTGGAATTCATCAATGACAAACCAGTGAGTAATCTGAGTTTTAATGTTTTGAATCATACTTTTGATCTACAGAATGCAGCTCAAAAACACCTTGAAAGACAAGCAACGCTTTCATCGTTTTTTGCATCTGGTAAGGATGTTTATAGCTCAATTAACCAAATTGAAGAAGAGTCAGGAATTCGTATTGATCATGAACCCGATCGATTAGTTGTTCCTGATAATTATGAAACCCTTCCCACTATGCAGGAAGTGTTTAGAGAATTGGTGGGAACTGTACGAGTCAGACAATCTGAGGATGGGTTTACGATTGCAATTCGACATCAAGATTTGGAGTCTGTTGTAAGGCATCAACCTTTAATGTTAGTTGATGGTCAACCAGAAACAGATTTGGATAAAATTTTAGAGTTAAACCCTAGAGAGTTAGCGAAGATTGAAGTGTTTTTTAGCAAAGAGAAAATTATTCAATTTGGGATTACTGGGAGCAACGGGATTTTGTCAATTACAACAAAAAAAGGAGATTATTCAGCTGAGTCTATTCCCACGTATGAGGTGGATGGGTTTGCAAGAACTAATGATTTTTTGTTTCCAGATTTTGCAAGCGACTTGAAAGACTGTCCTACACCAGATTTGCGCACATTGTTATATTGGAATGCTGATATAGAAACAACAAAGGATGGTGTCATCTTATTGGATTTTTATAACTCGGATAGTTTAGGCGATCTTGAAGTGGAGATTTTTGGACAAACAGATACAGGTCAAATACTTTCAAAAAAGACAGTTATAAAAGGAATTAACAGTCTCTAAAGACATTTATTACATATGAAAAGGAGTGTTAGCACGTATTTGATTTTCATCTTGATTTGCAACTTGAGTTGCATTGACCCGATCGAGCTTGAAAATCCGGGTTCAAATCCACCGTATGTGATTGACGGTTTTATCTCCAATATTGAGGGACCGTATAGGGTAATGGTGTCTCAATCTGTTCCGTATTCACAAGAATCCTTTTTATTACCAAATTTCATCCCAGTAACGGACGCAGATGTCTGGATAGAAGATGGAAGTGGCAATCAGGTGATGTTGGCAAATAATGAAAATGAACCAGGGGCTTATTTGACCAATACAGATTTTTGTGGCAAAGTAGGTGAAATGTATAAAGTTGTAATAAAACTGTCAAACGGGGAGGTTATAGAATCTGATTATGAAGAATTGCTAACTCCAGCACCGTATAAAAATTTAATAGCAACAACAGAGATTCGATCTGAAATAAAAAACGGTATATTGGTAAAACAACCTGGTGAGGCTATATATGTGGATTTTGAGGATGATGCAGATACAGATAATTATTATCAATGGAGATGGTATTCGGATTACCAAATGACAAAGCCACTCGACCCAGTTCCGTGCTACCTTAGGATTAATGACAAAGATAACATAGCAATATTTGCTGATACAGAAAGAAACGGAGAACGCTTAATGCAGCTTGTTGATTTTATAGAATACCGGGAAATTGTGGATATAAGTGATAAATATTTGCTTTCTGCTGAACAGCATTCAATTTCGGCGGGATATTATAGATACTTGGATTTAATCAACACACAAAGGTCTTCTCAAGGAACAATATTCGACCCTATTCCCGCATCTATCGACGGCAATCTTCATTTTACTAACAATGAAAATGTAGTACTTGGGTATTTTCATACTTCATCGATAGTGGTTAAGAGAATTGAAATCCCTAATTTGAGGCTCAATTACGCTGCTTTTACAGAATGTAGCCCCATTACTTTTCCTGTATGTTATGATTGTTCGAGGATTTTTGGTTCTACTCGGACAAGGCCTGAGTATTATTGATTTTTAATCTTGACATTTTGTAAAATGCGCTATGCTCTTTTTTTACTCGTAATAATTTTTTCTTTTTTACAAGAAACGGAAGCTCAAAGTATTGCTGAAAAATATCTTGAGTACAAACAAAAACCTGTTGCTGAAAAAATTTACATTCATTTTGATAAATCTATATATCATTATAGCGACGATATATGGTTTAAAGTCTATATGCTTGATGGTTTGACAAACCTACCTGTGGAATTGAGTAATGTGGTAAATGTGGAGTTAATTGATGTTTCAAACAACATCTTAATGACCAAGATTGTAAAAATAGAGGATGGAAACGGGAAAGGTGATTTTAAACTTTCAAAAGATATT
>CAXBNB010000404.1:0-4781 GCA_963976505.1 uncultured Reichenbachiellaceae bacterium | reverse complement strand
GTTCAAAGAGAACAGGGCCAGATTTGCACCGGGTTGGAGACAAATACCCTCATTCATGGCATTTCAACCACATGCTCGATCCTACATCCATGTCCCCGGGTTCTATTATGCCAGCATATCCATGGCTTTTTGACCAAACCATAGATTCGGATTTGACCGCTGGTAAAATTTCAGCATTGAGAACCATTGGAGTTCCTTATGCAGAGGGATATGAAGATATCGCCAATAAGGAATTAGAAAACCAAGCAAATGAAATTGTGAAGGGTCTTTCTACTGATAATATTGAAATAAATAGTGATGCGGAAATAATTGCCTTAATAGCATATCTGCAAAGACTAGGCACTGATATAAAAGTTACCTCAGCAAACCATTAAACTGAAAAGAAGATGTTCAAGCATTATTTTGAGGGAATCCAAAACATTGAAGTTTGGCCCATTATTTCACTTACAATATTTTTCATGTTTTTTATTGGGCTTCTAATCTGGGTCTTTAAGGTTGACAAAAAATACATCAATGAGATGGAAAACCTGCCCTTGGAAAGTTCTAAAACTACTAATGACAATTAATCATGATTCGAGTAAAAAACCGTATTGTTGACCAGTTCTTATCTCGTATAGGCAAAAGAAAACCTGTTTTTGTGATGGCATTTTTACTGCCTTTCTTGACAAACGCTCAGGCGTTTATTAAAGAATCCTCTAAAGATGAGATGATTTTATTGGTAGTAATGGGGATGGTTTTTGCCGTTTTCATTATTGTACTTGGGATAGCCTTTTATTTTTTAACCATTCTAAAAATAATACTGAAGGATGAAAAAAAGGACAGTGCCAAAGCCAAAGGAATAGAGTACAAGCCAGAAGCCAGTTTTTGGCAAAAGTTCACAGGTACAGCAGTGCCATTAGAGGAAGAAAACACACTGTTGCTTTCTCATGATTATGATGGAATCAAAGAACTTGACAACCATTTGCCTCCATGGTGGAAATACCTTTTTTATCTGGGAATCATTGTTGCAGTAGTCTATGCATTTTTATACCATGTGTCAGGATCACTTCCGCTACAGGAAGAAGAATATCAAATGGAGTTGGCACTTGCTGCACAACAAGCGGAATTGAGAAAACTAGAGGTGGGTAACAGCATAGATGAAAACAATGTTGAGTTTTCTGATGCATCTGAAGTAATAGCCAATGGAAAAGAAATTTATGATGGAAAATGTGTAGCATGTCATGCTGCAGATGGTGGAGGTGGAGTTGGCCCCAATCTTACTGACGAATATTGGATCCATGGTGGAAGTATTAAAGATATATTTAAGACCATAAAAATTGGAGTTCCAAAAAAGGGCATGATTTCCTGGCAAAACCAATTGACTCCTTCAGATATCCGAGACGTGGCTAGCTATCTTGTTACGATCAAAGGAACAAAAACGGCTAATCCTAAAGAGCCACAAGGAGAGTTATACGTAGAGAAATAATTGATTAATTAGATCGAATGGAAGACTTTTATGCCTATGATGAGGAGTTTAGAGACAATATCTCTACAGTAGATGACGAGGGTAAAAGAATTTGGGTATATCCTAAAAAACCAAAAGGGAACTTTCACAACGCTCGACTTTGGGTTACCATCGTACTTTTAGGCTTGCTATTTACAGGCCCTTTTCTTACTTGGAAAGAAAATCCAATGTTTCTGTTTAATATCTTCGAAAGAAAGTTCATTCTTTTCGGCACGCCTTTTTGGCCTCAGGATTTTATTATCCTAGGTATAGCCATGATCACTTTTTTTGTTTTTATCATACTCTTTACGGTTGTGTTTGGCAGGATATGGTGTGGCTGGGCATGTCCACAAACATTGTTTATGGAAATGGTTTTCCGTAAAATAGAATATTGGATTGAAGGAGATGCCAATCAGCAAAGAAAGCTCGACCAAGCGCCTTGGAACAAAGAGAAAATCATCAAAAAAGGCACTAAGCATTTGATATTTATTCTGATTTCTATATTGATTTCCCATACACTTATGGCCTATCTTATAGGAAAAGATCAGGTGATAGAAATCATAAGTCAGTCACCTGCTGCACACATGTCAGGATTTATTGGACTAGTGTTTTTTACTGGAGTGTTTTATTGGGTGTTTAGTGTTTTTCGTGAGCAGGCATGTACTGTAGTTTGCCCTTATGGACGGCTTCAAGGAGTATTGCTGGACAAACAGTCTATCGTTGTTGCTTACGACTGGTTAAGAGGAGAACCAAGAGGAAAATTAAAAAAAGCACAACCAGAGGAAAATAAAGGAGATTGTATTGATTGTAAACTTTGCGTACATGTCTGCCCGACGGGCATAGACATCCGTCATGGAACACAGTTGGAGTGTGTCAATTGTACTGCATGTATTGATGCTTGCGACGATGTGATGATCAAAATTGATAAACCCACAGGGCTAATTAGGTATGACTCCTACAGTGGCATCAAAGAAAAAAAGAAATTAGGATTCAATGCCAGAATATTGGCTTATTCGATAGTCTTATTAGGGTTGTTTTCTCTCCTTACCTTTCTTATTTTTAGCAGAAGTGATGTGGATGTTACTATATTTAGAGTACCCGGAATGCTTTATCAAGAACAAGAGAACAACAGAATAAGCAATTTGTATAATATTCAATTTGTGAATAAAACCTACGAGGATATATCATTGGAACTTCACTTAAAAGGTGTTTCCAATGGTGCAGTAAAAAAAGTGGGAGATGGCGGAATTAATATTCTGGCTAATGAAAGTACCGAAGGGACTTTCTTTATCGAACTGCCAAAAGAACACTTGACTGGTCGGAAAACAGCAATATCTCTATTGGTATATAACAATGGAAAACTTATTGATGAGATCAAAACGAACTTTTTGGGGCCTTTTATTACGACAAGCCAATGAACTGGGGAAATAAAATCATGTTGTCATTTTCAGTATTTGTAGCCATCATTATTACTATGGTAGTAGTGAGCATGAAACAAGACGTCTTTTTGGTATCAGAAGACTACTATGACAAAGAAGTCAAATACCAGAATCAGATAGATAAGATGCAATTAACATCGGATGAAAAAGCAACTGTAGTCATTAGCAAAAACTCTCATCACGTACAGTTTGAATTTTCAGAGGTGCCTGAAAAGGGAGAGATACTTTTCTTCAGACCTTCAGATGCATCACAAGATTTTAAAGTAGCAGTCATGAAAGAAAAGAAACAATCGCTTTCCAAAGTCAATTTGGAAAAAGGGTATTGGAAAATGAAAATTTCATGGAGCGTAAATGGCAAAGATTATTATACTGAAAAGTCAGTTGTGATGTAGTTTTTGAGAATCATTAAAAATTGAGAAAATGTATTTATCAGCACTTATATTTGGATTACTTGGAAGCGTACACTGTGCGGTGATGTGTGGACCAATAGCCATGGTGCTGCCCAAAGGGAAGCATTTTTTCAATCAGTTAAGCTACAATTTTGGTAGAATTTCTTCCTACCTTATCATTGGAGGTATTTTCGGACTTATCGGAAAAGGCATGTTTTTAGTTGGCCTTCAACAAACCATCTCTGTGCTGGCTGGTGTTTTGTTGATCCTAGTCTATTTTGGTTCAAAATCATATTCAGGCAACATTATTGGAACGGCTTATCTCAACAAAATATTAACGACGATCCGAAAATCAATAGGGGCAAATCTGACAGGTAATAAATGGTATTCCAGATACCTGGTTGGACTGGTTAATGGCTTTCTGCCATGTGGGCTCGTCTATATGGCCGCTGTGGCAGCCATTTCCACAGGAAGCCCTGAAGGAGGTTTGACATATATGTTTTTGTTTGGCTTGGGCACAGTACCTATGATGGCAGGGCTGTCGATTTCCAAGCACTTTTTTAAAGCCAAACAACGAGTCAGCTTGAACAAGCTGGTTCCGTATTTTGTAGTTGTTGTTTCCACATTGTTTATCCTCCGAGGCATGAATTTGGGCGTGCCTTATGTCAGCCCCAAGCTAAGTATCGAAATGGAAAATGGGATAGTTGAGTGTGAGTTGAATGATAATTGGTAATTAAACACCCACTAAGTTGCACAAGCCCACCCCTATTCCCATCTTAGCATTTTTTTCGCTATAGATGGGCAAAGCAAATTTCAATAGGTTTTATTTTCTGGTTATTTGGACGGGAGTGGTTCCGCTGCTGTCGTCTGCATCCATTACACTACTGATTATAAAAAACGAGCCTATCATTGCAGAATTTTCATTTTGGCAATGGGGAATATTTTATTTACTATCCGTATTCACCATGACACTTGCTATTACTCCTACCACTTTTATGGCGCTGATCAGTGGCTTTTTTTTAGGTATTGATGGCATAATTCCCATTGTAATATCTTATCAACTGGCATCACTCATCGGTTATTATTTGGCAGGAAAACTTGACGAAGGTTTTTTGCAATTCATACAAGTCAAATACCCAAAGTCCCGACGCATCATCGACAACCTCCATCAAAATCAATTAGGGTTGACATTTTTGTCTCGACTATCACCTGCATTGCCCTTTGCGATCATGAATGTTGTATTGTCGGTATCTGGAATCAGGTTGTTGCACTTTTTCTGGGGTGGTTTGATTGGCATGCTTCCAAGAACGTTGTTGTTTGTTTGGGTCGGATTAGAAGCGTCCAAACTCTCTGATGCGATGGTTGGAAATGAAAATATCTATATCACAATTGGCATTTCTGTGCTCATCCTCTTTATCATTTACAAATTGCTCAATCGCTCCAAATAAGATCTACCATTAACGCAACGAC
>CAXBNB010000403.1:0-4791 GCA_963976505.1 uncultured Reichenbachiellaceae bacterium | reverse complement strand
TTAATCTTATTCGATAACATCTCTTTTATTCTCACACAGTGAAATCTAATTCGCAAACATTTGTTAAATTCGCACCTTGGAAAGGTAAAGGCTATGTTTCTCTCAAAATTTAGCCCTTCTTTTAAAAGTCAAAAACAGTAATACAAAATAAAATTTAGTGGTATAGTACCCACTTCTTGAGGAAGAAAATCATGACAAAAACATCAAAAATCATTTACACAATTACCGATGAGGCTCCAGCATTGGCAACTCAATCGTTACTTCCTATAGTTCAAGCATTTACCGGCCCATCCGGTATTGAGATCGAGACCAGAGACATTTCTCTTGCAGGAAGGATCATTGCTAATTTTCCAGATGTATTGACGGAAGACCAGAAGATTTCGGATGATTTGGCAGAACTAGGAGAATTGGCCAAAAATCCAGACGCCAATATTGTTAAACTTCCTAATGTAAGTGCATCCATTCCTCAGCTTCAAACCGCTATTAAAGAACTTCAGGCGAAAGGATACAAACTTCCTGATTATCCCGAAGAGCCTAAAAACGATGAGGAGAAGCAAATAAAGCTGCGTTATGCCAAATTGTTGGGAAGCGCTGTAAACCCAGTATTAAGGGAAGGCAACTCTGACAGACGAGCACCACGTGCAGTAAAAAATTACGCAAAAAACCATCCACACTCTATGGGTGCTTGGACATCAAGTTCTAAAACCCACGTGGCAAGCATGACTGGTGGAGATTTTTACGGAAGTGAAAAATCAGTAACAGTAAAAGAAGCTGGTGATGTCAAGATAGAATTGGTAGCTGCTGATGGAGCAACTACTGTATTGAAAGAAAAAACGCCTCTTTTAGCAGGAGAAATCATTGATGCTTCTGTGATGAGCATGAGCGCCCTTAAAAGTTTCTTCGAAAAGGAAATTGAAGATGCCAAAGCACAAGGCACATTGTTTTCATTGCACATGAAAGCTACTATGATGAAGGTTTCTGACCCTATCATATTCGGTGCTGCTGTGTCTGTGTATTATAAAGATGTTTTTGATAAATACAGTGAGCTATTTGCTGAACTTGGCGTAGATGTAAACAATGGTCTTGGCGATGTGTATGCCAAAATACAAACTTTGCCAGCAGCTCAAAAAGCTGAAATCGAAGCAGCCATTCAGGCGGTTTATGCAACGCAACCTGCTCTTGCCATGGTAAATTCTGACAAAGGAATTACCAACTTACATGTGCCTAGTGATGTAATTATTGATGCTTCAATGCCCGCCATGATCCGTACTTCTGGTCAGATGTGGAATGCAAAAGGCGATCAACAAGATACCAAAGCAGTAATTCCAGATAGATGCTATGCAGGTGTATATCAGGCAACAATAGATTTTTGTAAAAAGCATGGTGCTTTTGATCCTACTACTATGGGAAGTGTATCCAATGTAGGATTGATGGCGCAAAAAGCTGAAGAATACGGTTCTCATGACAAAACATTTCAGGTAAGTACAAATGGTAGTGTTAAGGTGACTGATGCTGCTGGGAATGTTTTGATGGAACAGACAGTAGAGAAAGGCGACATTTTCAGAATGTGTCAGGTAAAAGATGCACCCATTCAGGATTGGGTGAAACTGGCAGTGAACAGGGCAAAAGCAACTGATCTTCCTACCATATTTTGGTTGGACAGTGAAAGAGCACATGATGCTGAGCTTATCAAAAAGGTGAATGCTTACCTTCCAAACCATGATACAACTGGCTTGGATATTCGCATCATGTCTCCAGTAGATGCTACCCAGTTTTCTATGGAAAGAATCATAGAAGGAAAAGATACCATTTCTGTTACAGGAAATGTACTAAGAGATTATTTGACTGACTTGTTCCCAATTTTGGAAGTGGGTACCAGTGCCAAAATGCTTTCAATCGTTCCATTGATGAACGGAGGAGGATTATTCGAAACAGGTGCAGGAGGATCAGCTCCAAAGCACGTTCAGCAGTTTGTTGAAGAAGGTCATTTGAGATGGGATTCTCTTGGTGAATTTTTGGCTTTAGCCGTTTCACTTGAGCACCTTTCCAGCACTACCAATAATGCAAAAGCAAAAGTACTAGGCGAAACACTTGACCTTGCGACTGACAAATTCTTGGAAAATGGGAAATCTCCTTCAAGAAAGGTAAATGAATTGGACAACAGAGGAAGTCATTTTTACTTGTCATTGTATTGGGCACAGGCACTAGCCAGTCAAACAGAAGATGCCGAACTACAAGCAAGTTTTGCCGCTATTGCTGAGGAGCTAGCTGCCAATGAAACGAAGATCGTGACGGAATTGAATGCTGCTCAAGGAAAACCTGTTGACATTGGAGGGTACTACCAGCCAAATGCTGACCTTGCTGCAAAAGCAATGCGCCCTAGTGCTACCTTTAATTCCATATTGAAAAAAATAGCTTAAGTAAATCCTTAAGAAAAACAGATGGTTAAAAGTCTCTTCGAAAGAAGGGACTTTTTTTGTGGATTGTGTTTATCGGGGCATGTGATTACTCATTATAAATGATACTTTTGATCAACCGTATTTTTGTGGAAATGAATCCAATCTCTATCAATGTTCGAGTTTGATAAATCCCATGCATATTTAATTGTTCTAACTCAAAATTTATTCTTCTAATATAAATTCAAATGTTGTAGGTTCAATACCTGGTTCTACAAACAGCCCCAATTGTTCAATTGCAATTATCATTTCAGGGGTTAGATCAGGACACTTAATGTACATATAATAATCGTAACCGAAGCTCAATTCAAAGTCTTCAGAAATCAATTTCATCCAGATGACTTCTCTTAAAATCAGACGGACATATTTTTCAATGCAAGTAGAATCAATCTCAGTCGAATCCTTAAGTAATTTTATATCTGATTCGAACTCTACACTCATATAGTTAAGTTCACCGCTTTTTTTATAGTTAATAAAATCTTGCCCTGTGTTGTACTGTTCTAAAGAATCAATTTCTAATGACCTAATATCGTTTTTATTGAGGATTAACTGGACAGTCTTTACATAGGCATTTTCTACATATTCGTATTCTTGAAACGTTGGTTTATTGTATTTTTCTTTTCCTATATCACTGATAGAAGTCCACTCAGAATCATCCAAATAACTTCCGTCACTATTTCTAAGAGCTGGATTATATTTTGTGATGCGATAACTCAACATAGCCGGATTTTTTTCAACACATTTAAACTCATCAAGGCGCAATAAAATCAAACTTTTGCCCACCGAGAGTGGCTTCATACATCAACCCTCCTTTTGCCATGGTAAATACCGCCACTCCATTTTTGTAAGGAATATTGACAGCCGCTCCTTCGGTCACGGCTACAGCAGTAGCACTTGGTGCAAATTCAAAGTTTCCACCTACAAAGCTGTCGTAAGCACTTTTGGATTGGAAAAAGATCACCTCTATGTAAGCCTGACCGCCAAGTTGAAAGCCTAAAGTTACCTGGGTCAACCTCACGCCTCCGGTGGCCTTTCCACCTTTTTTGAAAACAGTCCCTTTGCCATACGCTCCCCCTATTCCTATGCCTCCTTTTCCGATAGATGGAAACACTGCATATCCATACGAATTACCAAAAAATGAAGTAATCTTATCGTTCTTGGCTTTAATTTCTGCAATGGCCTCCTGTGCTTTTTTCACATCCTCCTGAGTCCATTTTTTCTTTTGGGCTTGCAAGGTGAACACGGATAGAGAAAGTATAAAAAGCAGTACTTGTATTTTGATTCGCATATCTTTTGGTTGTTTGGGTAGTAACAATATTAAAAATAATTATGCCGGGTTACAACTATTGTTGTTGAAACAAAGCAGTAACGATAGAATGAATCAGATTAACGATTTTACTATCTTTGAAATTCGGTCAAACACATTTAAAAACTCCTACTATCCCCAGACTCCTGACTGTCGTCAGGCAAGCTGTTCTGGGGTCTCTTAGGGTTATCTGTGATTCTAAAAGATACCACAACAAGTGCGGTAAGGAGGTTTTAGTTTTTAAATGTGTTTGCCCTGGAACCCCAATTCATCGCCAATGTTTGTGTCTCCACAAACATTTTAAAAGATCCCTCCAAAGTCGGGATGACAAGGTGGCTATTTACTTAGCCTGATTGTTAATTGCTCAGTTGCCTCTTTGGAGCTTTCTTTTAAAGCCATTGAAGTTCCTTGGAGAAACTGTTGAGCCCAAAAAATCCCTCATTTGGTATGGTAAGGAGGCGTACATTATTAAAAACGTTTGTCTTGATTTCGTTATCTTTGAACCCCAATTGTAACTAATTTTGATCCTTAATTCATAAACCTCACAACTACCGTGACAATAAAAAAAGAAAACATTTCTGAATACATCATTCAACTGTATCGCAAAGAAGACCTTGTACGAGCCTTTGAGTTCGATCTGGAAAAAATAGGGTCTCACATGATCAACCACCTACCTATATCCAATATTGAGAAGCTTACGGAGGTCAACTACTATGAAGACCTGATCCAAAAGATGCAGGATCAAGGCATAGAAAAAGAAGGGCACTTGCAAGAGGCGAAGCAACTGGTCAACGCTTTGGAAACCCTGAGCAATGACTTGATTAAGAGTGACAGTCAATACGCTGAAATTTACGAAGATGCCAAAGCCGCTATCAATGAAAATATAGAATTGTCCGGAGGAGTCATTACAAGTGATCTTCAGATTTGTTTGAATGGAATCTATGGATTTCTACTGCTGAGATTGAATGGAAAAAAGCTGGAAGAAAACGACCAAAACTTCCAGATTTTATAGGTGAGTGTGTACTTAAA
>CAXBNB010000402.1:0-4793 GCA_963976505.1 uncultured Reichenbachiellaceae bacterium | reverse complement strand
ATCGGAGGCTGGGGGATTGGAATAGCTGCAGAATTATTTTCAGGTGAGTATGATCCTGAAACGGTGCTGTTCATCACCAAGGCGATAGCAATGTCTATTTATAAGGCAGACCAAAATAAAGAAATCTCTAAAATAGGCTATTCGGAGATTCAGATGGCCAACTATGTAAATAATCGACTAGTAGGAGATCAAGAGGGCACCATTGATCCCTGGTTTAGATTTGTGAAATTTACCAATCAATCAAATGAAAGTGCCTTGCTTACCACTTATGCGGCACATGCTACTTGTCTTCATCATAGCTTCAAACAAATCTCGGGAGATTACCCAGGTCAGTTGTGTAGGTATTTAGAAATGTCCGAAAATGTAGATTTTGCAGCCTTTTCTGCAGGAGCTGTCGGTAGTATGGCGCCATTGATGCCCAATCTTACTGGATGGCCCAAAGTAGATACTTTCTCAAAAAAGTTGTCTGAAGAGGTATCCATAATTGGAAATTTCATGCCTGTACAATATGATTCGGTAGTAGGAGGACTCAATATAGATATGCACCTAAGGGAAGCGCAGTTTCGTGTTTCAGAAAATATAAGGGTACGCCCATGGGTTTTCAAAAAAATATTTGGTGATGAACCTTCTAAAATTACAAGCATGAAATTGGGCAACATACTTTTTGTTGGTACTCCATGCGATTTTTCAGGAGAGTTGGTTGAAAACCTTTCCAAGAAAGCCAGGGACAAGGGGCTTCATTTGATCATCACGAGTTTTAATGGTGGTTATGCCGGATACATTACCAAAGACAAATGGTACGATAGAGATTCTTACGAAACCATGACAATGAATTGGTTTGGACCATATAACGGAGCTTACTTTACAGAAGTAATAGAAAAGATAATAGAAGTTCACGCCTCGAGTAATTGATTCAAAAGCTGCTTTCTTTTCTGTACCAAAAAATCTTATCTCGATATACCGAACCATTCGTCATAACTAAAATTGGCAATTGTCTATTTTGATTTAAATTGCCAGCGAATGTTTTAACAGGAACTGAATGCTGTCTCAAAAAGGCATATTAAGAATAAGCGTCATCTTAGGAGTATTGTTTTGGTCATTGCTTTTGATCATTGACATGCTCAAGCTATTCAGTGTAAGCAACAATATTGCTTTTGGATTGCCGGATTATGTCAGCAAAATATTGTTGTCGCTATTCGTTCTGTCCCTCCTCCTTTTTTATAGATTCAATATTGGCAAGGCTGAAAGTGTCAATTTTGTGGATATGCTATGGCGTGTGTTTGTCACAGGTCTTATAGCTACTATCGTTTCATTGGGTGTAGAATTTCTATTTACCCTTTTTGGCTCTAATAAGATTGCAACCAATCCCCTGATTGTCAATTTCTTTTACCACATCATTCTAGGGTTGGTATTGGCCTTTTTGGTCTCCAGTTTTATCGTATGGAAAAGGCTTATTCTGTATCAAAAATCCAAGTCACTGCTGTCCGCATGGCAAGTTTACGAGTATGCCCTTATGGCTACATTGGCATTCGATCTTTTTGGAAGCGAGCGCACAGACGCCCTATTTATTGGCGTGTATGCTGTCCTTCTCATTATAGGATTGGTACTTTCTTTCAATCTAAAATGGATCGCCTATTTAAATTTCAAACAAAAATGGAAGAGTATATTGTTCATAGCCTTGGTGATTATATACCTGTGGTATTTTTTTAAAACCTTAATGTTCTTTTCTGAAAGAACTACCCTAGTAATAGACCTGCTGGAAAGCTCATTTTCTCTCTCAATATTTTCATTTATATTGTTATACAGTTGTATATCAGTGCTGGTTATTTTGTTCAACCTCCCTACTACTTCCGTTTTTGAGAAAAAACTTGAAGAAGCAGTTAATTTCCAGCGCCTGAGTCAATCGATTCCGGCAGGAGAAAGTGAAGAAAAAGTATATGAAATACTACTAGACAGTGCTGCAAGTGCTGTGTATTCCGATGCTGCTTGGCTAGAAATCGATGACAATAAAGAAGGCGTGCATGTCATGCTTACCCTCAACCTTGATAAGAGTAAAGTACCTGAAATCAAAAATGCTGCTAAGACCAGTACTTTCAAAAAAATCCTCAATTCTGACTTTGAACGAAATCCGAAAAGCCAAAAATTGTCTGCAAAAATAAAAGACATTCAGTTTAGCTCGATACTACTCTACCCGGTCACTGTCAAAAATGAAAAAATAGGTACCCTCGCCTTGCTCAAAGAAGTTGATGATGGATTTAACAAAGAGATGATCGACATCATCGACACTTTTGTCAACCAAGCTAGTATTTCTATTGAAAACTTTAGGTTGTTGAATGAAGCCATAAAGACAGAACGGTACAAAGAAGAATTAAATATTGCCACCAGGGTTCAAAACAGCCTTTTGCCCGACAAGATTGATCAAAATTCTGCCTATAAGATTGTAGCCTTCACCAGAGCTGCCGATGAGGTTGGTGGAGATTACTATGATACATTTAACCTAGATGAAAACAGGACAGTGCTCATTATTGGTGATGTGTCAGGAAAGGGAACATCAGCGGCTTTTCACATGGCGCAGATGAAAGGTGTCTTCCAAAGTTTGGTGCAATTAGACCTTGATCCTAAGAAATTTATGGTTTATGCCAATAGCGCATTGAGCAGGTGTCTGGAGAACACATCTTTCATAACAGTTTCTTATTTCATTATAGACAAAGAAGCAAAGAAAGTAAGTTTTGCAAGAGCAGGACACTGTCCCACACTGCATTACAATGCCGAGAAAAAGGAAACAAAGTATTTTAAAAATAAAGGACTGGGCCTTGGGATATTGAGAAACTCTAACTTCCACAAATACGTACAAGTGAACGAGTTTGATTTTAATACAGATGATATAATCATATTATATACAGATGGAATTACCGAGGCATGCAACGGACAAAAAGAACAATTCGGGTATGACAGACTACAGGCCTCATTAATCAAGCACGCAACCTCGAAACCTGAAAGCATTCAGGAGGGAATAATCAACGACCTTTATGAATTTTGTGGAAATGAGTCCTTGGAGGACGATTACACCCTATTAATAGTGAAGTTTAATTAACCAGAAATGATAGATATCAGCAACAACATGGAAAACGGCATATGCGAACTCACAGTAGTGGGAGAAGTAGATGCCTCTTCGTCAATACACTTGGACAATGCCCTGAATGAGGCAATATCCAAACATAAAAAAATCCTAGTCGATTTATCTGGACTAGATTACATTTCCTCAGCAGGATTGGGTGTGTTCATGTCATACTTGCAACAATTAGAAAAAGAAAATATTCAGTTGATTGTGTTTGGTATGAAAGAAAAAGTACTGGAAGTATTTCAGATTTTAGGATTGGATCAATTGTTAACTATTACTGATTCCAAAGCATCTGCGTTGGCCAAAATAGAAAATGCATAAGTTTAAAACATCGTGTAAAAGGGAAAAACTGAGAGAGATTCGGGAATTTATTTCTGAAGTTCTTAAAGAAATTGGTTTTTCTGAAAACGAGGCACATAAAGTGATCTTGGCTGTCGATGAAGTATGTGCCAATTTGATCATCCATTCCAATAAGTGCAATCCTACAGAATGTCTTGAAATTTATGTTGAAGACAACAAACAAGGAGTGGTCACTTTTGATATTGTGGATTATGGCATTGGCTTCAACTACAACAATTATAAGGAGCCAAATTTGGAGGAAATAGTCAGGAAAAGAAAAAAAGGCGGGTTGGGGATCATGTTGGTTAAAAGCATCATGGATTCTGTAGAGTTTTCTCAAGAAAAAAATAAGAATATCTGCCGACTGATGAAAAAATTTCAGTGTAAAAAATAATCAATCCAATTCAGTACTTTTGCCCTCAACTATTACTCGTCAATTACAACAACACCATTTATGCACAAAGCCATCTCGCTTAATAAGGTCATTGCATTATTGACAATATTTTTGATAACCACCCATTTAACCCAGGGAACGCCCAAAAAATCAAAAGAAAAACCCCTCTTCAAATTAGGTGACAAAGAATATTATGAAGATGAGTTCAGGTATTACTTTTTTAAAAACAACAATGACCTGCCAAAAGACAGTGTCAAGTACAAAGTAGAAGAGTACCTTGAGTTATACATCAAATTTAGACTCAAAGTACAAGAAGCATTAACCCTGAAAAGAGACGAAGATCCTGAATTCACCAAAGAATTTAATGGTTATAAAAGTCAGTTGGCACAGCCTTATTTAATGGAGTCTAAAATCACAGAATCATTGATTTTGGAGACTTACGAGCGAATGAAGGAGGAACGGTCTGCCGCTCACATTCTACTCAAAATGAGTGAAGACGCATTGCCCGAAGATACTTTAAAGATTTATAACAGACTTTTGGACATCAAGAAAAAAGTGGGCGCAGGGCAAAACTTCGATACCCTTGCTTTTCAATTTTCTGAAGACCCATCCGCTAAGTCTAATTATGGGAATCTGGGATACTTTTCTGCCATGCAAATGGTTTACCCTTTCGAGGAAGCAACATTTAGTACGGAAATTGGTGGTCTTGCTGGTCCGATCAGAACCCAGTTTGGTTACCACCTAATTCATGTAAAAGACACGAGAAAGGCAAGGGGAAAGATACAAGTGGCACACATCATGCTTCGCTCAAAAAGTGAGTCACAAACAGATCCGGCTTATAAAAAAGTGGAGTCCGTATATGAAAAATTGATGGAAGGTGAAGATTGGGACACATTGTGCAATAATATTGGCAACTCAGAGGACTTCCCGGTAGGAGCA